>CAMBPS010000009.1 GCA_945869675.1 Prosthecobacter debontii
GAGCTTCACCTTCGACCAAGTGACATTGTCGCTTGCTGCCTCACCGCGCCAAACTTCCCATGGACTGCCCAGTGTCCCCTGATAATGCTCCCACCCCTCGCTAAGACGTTGCGTGACATCGCTTGCGATGAGATTTGTGAAGACGAGGGCGAGTAGGAAGGTGAGAAGTCGGGTCATGGAGATTGGATCAGTGCACATTATGTCAGTTTTCCTACATAAACCATTGGCCAAGTGGCCAGAACGCACATTCACTTCCGACACTTCCAGGACGAAATAAAACACATCTAGAATCATTGCAGCAAAGCCATTCGCAACGAGACCAAAAGAGGGTGCTCAAAGCGTTCAGGCTGTCCATCACCTTTTGGACAAAGACTGATCCAACTAGACCTGCAGACTCTCCCTACAGCATTCCAAATGGCAAAGCTAAAATACAGCGTGTCTTGGCTTAATAATCATTTCCTACCAAAAAGAAATCGTGGGGAAGACGCTTTCGCACTGAAGAGGTAGATAATGCCTACCGTGGTCCAATCTTCAGTGCACCAGCCACGCGGCGAGTTGACTTGGTGCCACTAGAAGTGGTGAAGTGGCCCATGATGCCGGTGCCTTTCGGAGAGCGAACCCCGCGGAAGCTGACGGCCCGGGCTCGGCTAGTTTTTGTTGCAGGCAATGTCAGACTGCCGGTTAGGATGCCTGACTTTTTGTCGAACGTCATTTTCACTCCACTGACTTGCGGACTAGGTGCAGCCTTAAAGGCAGTGCGCTGCACCGTAAGTGCGACTTCTGGCTCAGTGGGAACGTTCTCACCAATGAGGTCGAGTTGTGCGGTCGTGATGCTTTCCTCGAGGCCCAGCAAGTTCAGGCCTGCTGCCTCTGGAACATAACGCGAGCCAATTACTCCCGTGTAATCCACAAGCAAAATTCCCTCAGGGAAGCCACCACGATGGGTTGCCGACTGATACCAAGTCAGTTCACCAGCGGCATCGCCATCGGGATTAACAAAGATTTGACCAGCAAGTGTGCTGGCTCCACTTGAATTGGGAAGGATGAAATAGACAGGGAATGTCGCGCCATACGACGTTTCAGAAAGCGTGGTCGAAAGGCTCACCGGCGCGCTACCATCAGGAGCCCAGACCGTGAGCGTCACATTGCCTACACCTGAAATACTGGCCGCAAGGAAACCAGCCCCCGAGGGCTGACCCGCAGTCGCGTTGCTTTCATTCACGAAGACAAGGTTAATCTTCTTATCGCTTGCATAGGGACTCACATCGGCCGCACTGCGAACGGTGGCGCGTGCGCCATTAACGGCAGCAGAGCTGCTGGCATTTGAGACTTCGCCAGCGAAGGTGAAATAAGGCTGCGGACTATCGGCGGAAAACTCATCACTAAGGGCGATGCTGCCACGTACCGCTACGCCTGCGCCTGGCGGGATAATGGTGACATCGCCCGTGACTGGATCAAGCTTGAACGCGGAGGCCGAGAAAGGATAGCGCACAAGTTTATGGATAAGAAATCCTGTGCTCTGCCCACCGCGTGTTAGGGTAAAGCGAAGACGTCCGCCGTTGTTGCCGTTCAGTGATTCGGAACGTTGGACGACGCAGTCATAGGTTCCTGCGGCGTCGGCAAACGGGATGGCAGGCAGCACTTCGATCGAGGCTTCCATCTCGTTCGTGGTAGTGCCGTCAGGAAGTGTGGCGCGGAAGGTGGCGGCAAAGGTGCCTGCCTCCGTCGGACGTCCAATCACGAAACCACTGCCTGGTGCTTGTGAGTCGATGGACAGTCCCGGCGGCAGGCCCGTGGCAGCAACGGCCAACGGCTCTGACGAGCGCACGCCGAACTCATCCTCCACGTAAACGAACGGCGCCCGGTAACCATAAGCAGAGTAGGCCTCATTTTTGCGGATCGGTCCGGGCACAACGACCGTGAGTATCTGTTTCGGCTTGTAATCAACAGAGAATACTTCCAAGTCCACCGAAGTCTCTGCGATCGGTGCACCATCGGGCCAGAAAAAGGCAAGCTTTACGGAGAACTTCCCAGCCACCTCAGGTGCACCCTGAATCGAGTAATAACTAGAAGAACCACTCGACGCTATGGTCACGCCTGCTGGCAATCCCGTGGCCTGCACTTGCACCGGAGCCTTCAGCAACGATTGCCATTGCCCAACGAGAAACGCACCTGCATTTCCCACTTGCACCCCCTGACGGAATCGAGTCAAACCCCAAGTCTCCACGGTGTAGCTCTCATCTCGCGGGTCGGTGATAGAGAAGGTGACAGTCTCTTGCGTCGTCGTTACTCCATCGGCCATAGTGGCTTGAACCTGGACTATAAACTGCCCTGCCTGAGTCGGCGTTCCCGCAAAGTGTGCGAGATCGTGGAAGCCTAAGCCTTTTTGCACTAGTCGAATGCCCGGTGGAAGCTCGCCAGTCACCTGGACGGTGTGCGGCAGCCGATACCAAAAGCTGTCGCCAGGACTCGGGCGTAAAACGATAATCAAACCCTCCCAGGACGGGATTTCTGCGCCTACTTTGAGACCCGTCGACAGTGAGGTCTGGAGACGATAAAACGGAACGGCCTGCGCATTTATCGTCAGGGCCCCAAGGAGCAGCACGATGAAGAACAAACAGACGCTTGGCAGGTGAAAAAAAGCAGCACTTTGACGAGTTAAATCAGCGGTGGTTTTCATGGTTGATCATAGATTAAAGATCAGGGCACTAAAAGAGACGCGATCGTTATTATGCATTGATTGATGACTGAGGAAATATTTTTCTAAAGCGAAAATAGGATGGGGCTTACCCTCATAAAGGACATACTAAGTTACGACTCCGCATCCATTTGTATAAAGGGCGCGTCGACATCCACGGAGAATTCCAGAAGCGTGTTCTAGGAAATTATTTTGAAGGGGGTTGAGAAGGTGAAACCTGGCGCGTTATGCAAGAATGAAGATCACGACTTTGGCTGAGAAAAAGCGGCGCGAATTTGTTCAGCAACTTGTTTGGCCATCACCGAGGAGCCGCTAGGCATGAAGTGGACGTTGCGTTTGCCTTGCAACTCGGCCTGACGCGGCTTTACGAGCGACCAGAGGTCGTTCCAGCTCACGCCTTCTTCGATCATCACTCGTTTGGCGAAGTCGTTATAGGGCAGCTCGGAGTCCTTCACATACTTCGCGGCATCGCTTTCGGGCACGGGCGTGGTGCTGGCAAAGATGAGCTTGGCACCAGTCTGTTTCAGTCGGGCGATGATCTCACGAAGATTCTTTGCATAAGCCTCAGGCGGCACGTTTTGATGTCCGCCGTTCATTGGTGAGGCGTAATCGCCTTTGGCGTTCCTGTCGCTGTCATCGGCAAAGCGATAAGAAAGATCATGCAGGCCATGATTGAAGTGAATAACATCCCATCTCTCCTTAGGGTGCGGCAACCAGCGCACGAGTCCATATGAACCAAGCGCCGTTTTCGTCGAGCCGCAGTTTGCCGGCACGCGATGCACGTTCGCCATGCCCGAGAGCAGCTTTCGCACCTCCAGCGAATACGCGATAGACACGGAGTCGCCGATCAAGAGCACACGAGGCAGCTTCGGATCATCTGTGATGGCGGCAAACTCGGGTGGTGTTACCGATTGAGCCCTGGCTGGGACATCGGCGGCGTGGAGTGGAGCCAACGGAGTGAGGATTAGAGTGGTGATCAGAGAGAGTGCGTGCTTCATCCTATAAATGGCTTGTTACGTTCAAGGCTTCGCCTTGTGCACCTCGACATAGAGCGAGTTGATCCGCGCCAAGGTGTCCGGAATCTGACCGTCATGCATGTAGAGGAGACGACCTGGGCTTATCTCGCGGATGGCGGTGTAGTTGAAATTGGCGCGGTCCGAGATGACGCAGTGGTAGCGCCAGGTATGGCCACCATCGAGGCTGAACATGAGATTTGAAACAGGACGCCCGTAGCTGCAGGCGAGCACGCCATGACTCATGAGCACGAGGTCGGGCATGACACTGCCTTCTTCCAGTGTGCGCTCAAACTTCCACGTCTTTCCTCCATCGAGTGAGCGATGCTGAAGGAGGTTGGACATGTGGGCATCGGGCCGTGTGACGGCGAGCCATTCGAGGTCGCTGAGTCGCACGACGGCGGGCTCGCCACCGAGGCCTACGTGCGCGAAGTGCACCCAAGTTTTGCCGAGATCGGCGCTGTGCATCAAATGCGTGTGACGGGTGACGACGAAGCGCTTTTGAATATCACGTTGGTTCGCGCGGCTCCAGACGACAGCGGTGATGCTGCCATCTTTCTCCGCCCAGATGTGGCGTTCAAAGATGACCACTTCACCACTCTTCGTCGGCATGAACTCCTTTGGCATCGCGATCGTACTGTCGTGCATGGTGAGAGCCTCCGCCTTGGCATCGAGTATCATGGTCTTACCCGTGAGTGTGCCATCTGGCTGCAAGTGCGTCCAACGCGACGGCCCGAGGATGCGACCATCGGCGAGGCGCACGAGTTCCTGCGGTGAATCGCTATTCTGTTCGGTGCCCGGCACTGCCTGCCACGTTTTGCCAGCGTCCGTGCTCCGCCGCACTATGTAAGGCTCCATCAAGGCATCACTGCCTTGCGGATTGCTGGTCAAAAGCAACCCCTGGCCCATGTCGTAGAGGTAGGGGCGTGATTCGGTGTTCTTCGTCTCCACATTGAGCGGCCACGGCTCGCTGACAGTGATCTTCAGCGGCGACTTCTCCACCGCCGCAGTCGAAGCAGGCCGCAAACCAAGCCTCACAAACTCCCACTTGGCCTCTCCAGTGAAGGATTTCGAGCTTGAGCCAAAACGAATGAACTTGCGCGGCGATGTCGAGGATCGCCAATTCGGAGCACGCTTCGCGAAGTGGCGGGCTGTGTTCACCATTGGCAAAGACAGGCCGAGCCGATCCTGCATGGAATCCAATGCCAATGACCTGGCACGTTACGCCGCGCTCTGTCAGGAGGCGAATCTCGTTCCCATCGTCGAGCCGGAGGTGCTCATGCAGGGAGCCCATTCCTTGGAACAATGTAGTGCAGTGACAGAAGACTTACTGCACTGCGTCTTTGATGAGATCTATGCACAAGGCATTCTTCTGGAAGGCATGATCTTAAAGCCAAATATGATCCTTTCAGGCCTTGATTGTCCCACAAAGTCAGGCATCAATGAAGTGGCTGACACCACCATCACGTGCCTGCTTCAAATCGTGCCTGCTGCCGTCTCAGGCATCGCGTTTCTCTCCGGTGGTCAACCTCCAGAGGTCGCCACTGCGCATCTTAATGCCATGAATACCCGCTTCATGGCACGACTCCCCTGGCCCGTGACATTTTCCTTTGCACGCGCCATTCAGCAGCCATCTTTGCAGAGATGGGCTGGCCTTGAAGTCAATACCGCCGCTGCACAGCAAGTGCTCTATCACCGCGCGAAGTGCAATCAGGCAGCGATCCGTGGCGAGTATTATCCATCCATCGAAAGCCCATGAGCACGCTGCGCATCCATCTCATTCGCCACGGTGAAACCGCATGGTCACTCTCTGGCCAGCACACAGGCACGACTGACCTTCCTTTGACACCCATCGGTGAAAAGAAGGCAAAAAAGCTTGGCGATCGACTTCATCAACTCCACTTCAACCACGCCTTCACCAGCCCTAGCTTACGGGCCATGAGGACAGGCGAACTTGTCGGATTGAACGTGATTGCAGAGATCACCCCAGATCTCATTGAGTGGAGCTACGGCGATTATGAAGGCAAGACTCCCACCGAGATCCAAACAATTCATCCCGCCTGGGACATCTTCCAAGATGGAGCACCTAACGGGGAGTCACCACCGCAAGTCCAGCTCCGCGTGGATCGCCTGCTCGGAAGGCTCGGTCGACTAACGGGCAACGTCGCCATCTTCACCCATGGCCACTTGGGCCGAGCTATTGGCGCACGCTGGATAAACCTCACAATGGAACAAGCGCGCCACCTTCTGCTAAGCACGGCATCCCACAGCATCCTGAGCTACGAGCACGGACGCATGAATCGACCCGCCATTGAGCAGTGGAACGCGTGCGCGTAAATGGCTTACAACCCGCGCCTCGCTCCTGGTTCTAAGCCGATCTTACGCCGAGACCAATGTCTCAGGCACTACACGAGCCAACATCAGGTGGTGCTCAGACGACTCGACGGGGGAACGAGCGATCACTGCACGCACAAATAGCTTGTTCAAACTCGGTTATTCAAAGGCATAAAAGCCATGACAGGACCTACCAGAAGAAGGTTAAAATCGTTACATGTGTAACAAAAAAATTGCCCAATTAATCTTCACAGAAAGAGCCTTAAAAAAGGTAAAAAAGGCTATTTTTTATCTACGTTATCAATGTCATAAACCAATTCAAGTTATTCATCCTTATAGTTTAATGATTTATAAAAATTTTGGCAATTAGACTATTCAGTCAATCGACTAATGCTCCTCCAATGTAACGCAAATATCGTGAAATAGATCGACTTAAAAGACCCAATCAATAGGATCACAATCGATGATGGAAAAGGCACCATGAGAAAGCAGTGTAGCACATGCTCTGGAACTCAAAATGAAACGATTTTGTAATGATTTATTGATTGGTCATGAATCTTTGAAGTGGACGAATAAAGGAAAGTTCAACGATAAGCCGCAATAGATCATGAGCTATTTTAGTAACTAAAATTACGTTACTATTTCTCAACATACACACCAACCAAAGAACTGACGACCTTCCCCAACGCGCGATGCGTTACCTTTTCAGCCTTGGTAAACTGAGATCCCGCAGGCGCATCAAAGCTATAGCGATACTGCGCTGGTGGGAGCGATTGAGACTCTAGGATCAGGCGCTGATGCGGAAAGGCGCGCATGCACCTCTGCAGCGCAAAAAGCAGAGCGATCTTGAGGGAGAGCTTTGTAGTGTGAACCGCAGTTTAAGATGCAACTGCATCATCGTCGCGATGGCGTAACGGCAAAATATCATTCGTTTGTTTCAATCGTTACTTCAAACGTTTCGAGCTCAAAAAATATTTTTAGCTGTTGGGAAAATGGATCCTTTTGGCTAAGATGTTGCCATGAGCATGCCGACCAAGGTTAAACGCCCATCTTCCATCACTGTCGGCGACTTTTTCATCAAAAACGAAAAGGCGCTAAAATTGCGACTTGTCGGCTCAGATGTCGGCTTTACGCGGAAGATCTGGGAGCCTTCGGTGAATCGCCCAGGATTGGCGCTCTCTGGTTTCTTCACCTACTTCGCCTACAAACGGATTCAGACGATTGGGAATTCAGAGCTTTCGTTTTTAGAAGGACTCGAGCCCAAAGTGAGAGCGGGCCGTTTCAGCCAACTTTGCTCCTGGGAAATTCCCTGCATTGTCGTGGCCCGCGGGCATCGATTGCCGGAGGAAATGGTCGCCATCGCCAATGAAGCAGGTATCTCTGTTTTTCATACCAGCATGGTGACAATGAAGTTTCTCAATGCGGCCACCATCAAGCTAGAGACCGCCTTTGCGGCGACCATGACCGTGCACGGCTGCATGGTGGATGTGCAAGGGATCGGCGTGCTGGTGCAGGGAAGCAGCGGCAGCGGTAAGAGTGAAAGCGTCATCGGCCTGCTCCAACGCGGAGCCAGCCTGGTGGCTGATGATGCGGTGAAACTTCGCCTGATTGAAGATCGTGAAATCAGTGCGACAGCGCCAGAAATGACACGTGACATGATCGAAATCCGTGGCCTTGGCATTCTCAATGTAGCCGCGCTTTTTGGGGTCGGCTCGGTGCGACTGAGTAAACGATTGGATCTCGTGGTGAATCTTGTCCACGTGGCCGAAGCGGAAAACCTGGAGCGTGTCGGCACCGAACAGCTCACGATTGACATGATGGGCTTGGCGATTCCTAAGGTGGACATCCCTGTGGCCCCTGGTCGCGATGTTGCAGGCCTGATCGAATTAGCCGCGCTGAACCACAAATTACGCTCCTTTGGTTACAATAGCGCCGTGCAGTTTGATCAAAGGTTGTTGAAAAAGATGGCAGACGATCAATTAGGTTAACCAAGCCAATCGCCCCAATTCCCAATGACGCTCCATAAAGACCTCACGATCCGCAATAAGATGGGAATGCATGCTCGTCCAGCTGCTCAGTTCGTCAAACGAGCCAGCAAATATAAATGCGATATCTGGGTGGAAAAGGATGATGAGCCTGTGAATGGTAAAAGCATTATGGGGCTCATGATGCTGGCTGCCGGCAGAGGCGAGACGATCAAGCTGATTACCGACGGGGTAGACGCCGAAGAGGCCATGGCGGACCTTGAAGAATTGGTCCAAACTGGGTTTGGTGATACCGAGTAGATTGGTTGATCCCAAGATCGGACAGAGGGCTTCTGAATTCCATGCCCCTCAGCACTTACTTGGAGTGAACATCGACAGTGAAGCGGCCCGTGGATTTCTCTGAAAGCTCTAAGACGACCAGTGATTCAACATCTCCGACTTGCTTAGTGGTCGGATTCAGACTCCAAGTGCGATAACCACTGGCGGTATTTAGCGTCAAATGCACACTCAGGCCCAACTGGCTGTTGCCATTATCAAGAGCCCATTCATGCAGATAGAGATAACTGCGTGGAATGGTTAGCCTAATTTCGTGACTCTCAGATCCCCGAGAGCTTAGAGCCGCCTGAAGCTTTTCGGAATCAAAGTTGGCGGCATAACCTGTGCCAAAGGCCCAAGGCGAGATCGCTTGAAAATGCCCAGGCCCATCCTGCGCACTTCCAGTGACGGTGATGGGTGCTGTGCTTCCACTTTCCAAGCGCTTTCCGTAGCTGCGAGCATCCAGACAGACTTCCATTTGCCAAGCTGCAGCGGCTTTACTGGCCGTGCTCAGGAGCATGCCGGCGCCCTGCAAATCAACAATAAAGGTCAATGTTTTAGCATCAGCCTCCACGCGTAAACGAGCGCTACCAGAAGCGCCTTTGCCGGTCGTTAGAGCCAACGATTGCTTGAGTCCAAGATTCTGAGTCACCGTCATCTCGTTGGTCTGCTCAAGTTGGAAACTTTCGCCGGTCAGTGTCAGCTTTAAATCGTCCACTTGGACAGAAGGATCAACGGCAGCCAGATCAAACCCCAGATCAAGAGGCTGAGTGGCTCCCGCTTTGAGATCATAACGCCCTTCCTGTTTTTGATTCCTAAAGGTCACCATCCATTCACCGCGCTGATCCGCCTTGGTTGCATTGATAATCTGACATGTCGGATTCCAGCGTTTGCCCTGATTAAAGAGCGTTTCCATCCCCCAAACAACAGACAAGGGTTTCACGGGCGATCTCATGACAAGAACACGCGCATGGCTCCCTGCAATCATGAGCACAGGCAATCTTACGTCGGCCTCCTGCATCGCCGCCGATTGGCCATCAGCAGCGCCATAAGAAACGATGATCGATTGGTGGCCGCCCGCGGGCAGCGATATTTGCGGCTGAGCGGAGAGCGGCTTCCAGCCTGCCGCGATGAGTGGCAGAAGGGTTAGATTAAGGCGCTCCTGACTTTTATTGATCACCGTAGCCTGAAGCTCCAAGCCACTGCCTTTTTTACTCCATGAAGCAGAGACTTCTGTCAGCGAAAAAGAAGAGGCGGACGCGCCATCCATCATGCCTTTGATCAAAGCCACCCCCAAACGCTGGTGCAGTGAAGCACGAGGCACAAAGCTTCCCTCAGCCGTCTCATAGAAAAAATCACGGTAGGCGGTCATGAAGCGCTCGAAAATCAGACCTTCATCTTTGCCTTCATTCTGGGGAAGCTCCAAGAGACGAGATAGATCCCCGAGATCGGCATAAACAAGCCCTTCCTTTTCAGCCAATTCCGATACTGCATCGGCTAGCGCTCTGGACATACCCAAGGAGACTTCAGGCATACCACTCATTGGCAACCATGGCGAACAAAGGATCACTTCGGCCCCAATCTGCTCTGCCGCATCGACTGCTTGTTTAACCCCATTGACAAAGGTCACAGGAGACATGCCTGCTAGCGCTTCATCTTGGCCATAGCACAAGAGCACAAGATTGACAGGGGCCTGATGTGCCGTGGAGCCTAAGATAGCAGCAGCCTCCTGAATGTTCCCGGTGCTACCCTCAAGCAGCCGCAGGGTGATGCCGGGATTCAATGCAAGTGAGTCATCTTTTGGACCTGCCTCATGAACGCCACCTGTATAAAAAAACTGCGAAGCCAACTCACGAGCAAAAATGCCAGGGAAACTATCCATTAAGGTAGTTTTCCCTTCTTCAGGTTTCATTTGGAATACACCCGCATTACCGAGCACCACTACATGCAGGGGCTCACGCTGTGCAGCCCGGCGGAACATCTGTGGCAGCCTCTGACTTAAACGTTCCTGACGCACCGGACTCAGCTCAAAAGTTTCTTTACGAGCAAGCTTAGGTGCAGGCAGTCGCCGCTCTAAAGCCCGCGCTTTTGCCGAGAGATCCGCATCCTTTTTCATTTGAGGCAACGGAGTACTCCAGGCACTCGCCAAGATGAAAAAACCTAAAGCAGTTAAAAGGGTGCGGCGGTGGCCAATCATAAGGTTTCTTTCATCGCCGCAAGTTTGGCGCTTTTCCAGTCGAAAGAAGCGACACCTCCACAACCTACCTGAGTCATAACAATCACTTCACCTTGCCCATGAACTCAGGAAGCCCAAACACACTGTGACAAACAGCAACAATCAGCTAGCTAGCTACCTGATACTAGAATTGCTAGTATAGGCGACAATACCGTCGCTGAATCCAAGTTGGCAGCGATTCCCGATGATGAGTGCACTTGGTTGCTGAGACGAATTATAATGCAGCTAAATGCCTAAAGTCGCTTGTTACGGGAGTAGAGACCTGAGACTGCCCTATCCCCTAGCGATCGAGTGCAACGATGCAGGGGTTTACGATATGACGTGCAAACTGTAACGGCCCGCTTTTTGGCTTACCTTCACAGGTGCTCCATAAACAGTGCTCAATGCGCCGCTGGTTAGCACATTTTTTTTCTCTCCCTGCAAAAGGACACGGCCATCCCGCAGTAAAAAAACATGGGAAATACAGGGCAAAATCTCCTCCACATGATGCGTGACCATGACGAGTGAAGGAGACTCTGGCCAAGTGGAGATTTCACTCATCCAAGACAAAAATTGCTCGCGAGCGACAGGATCTAAACCTGCGCAAGGCTCATCGAGAATCAACACGTCAAAGCTGGCCATTAAGGCGCGACAGATCAGCACTTTTTGTTTTTCACCCTGTGAAAGCACACCCCAGAGCGACTTCTTTAAATACAGGCAACCTGAGGCCTCAAGTAGGCCCAAGGCCTGTTTTTTTAGCTTTGCTGAAGGTGCTTGCCAGAGATTCAATTTAGCATCCCGACCACTGGCGATGACGTGTAGAACGGGCTCACTCGCCTCCATGAAAGTGGTCAAGGTATTGGTCACTAGGCCGACACATTGACGTACCTCCCGCCAATCACTGTTGCCGAATGTTTCTTCACCAATCTGCACAACACCTTCCGTAGCAGGTTCATAGCCTGTAATAAGATTGATCAGCGAGGTTTTGCCACAGCCATTCGGCCCCAAAACACACCAATGCTGTCCCTGTGAAACCTGCCAGGAAATACCGTCCAGAATACGCCTGCCACCACGCACAAAAGAGACGTTTTGAACACGAAGAATGTTAGTCATGCAAAGAGTGCTTGAAACCGGTCCTATTTTTTCACAAAGCCATCTTTGAGTTGCACAGTTCGATTAAACACTGGCTTGCCAGGCTGACTATCTTTTGGGTCCGTGAAGAAATAGCCCACACGCTCAAACTGGAAGTGTGAACCAGGTTTTGCAGAAGCTACCGAGGGCTCAATCTTGGCAGTAATGACCTCGAGTGACTCCTGATTCAGAAACTGGGTGAAGTCACCCTCATCTCCGGCCTGTTCATCAGGCTGCTCGACAGTAAACAGTTTTTCATAGAGACGCACCTCAACGTCCAGAGCCTGCGCCGCACTGACCCAGTGAATGGTCCCCTTCACCTTGGGACGACCGACCGGCTTGGCGCCATGACGAGTCGCATCATCATAGGTGCAGATCAGTTCAGTGATGTTTCCAGCTGCATCTTTGATGACATCCTGACAAATAATGCAGAAGGCATACTTCAAACGGACTTCACCTCCTGGGACCAGACGATGGAAGCCGACTGAAGGGGTCTCCATGAAATCATCCGCATCGATATAAAGCTCACGACTCAGCGGAACGAGACGCTTACCGTCGGCCTCATTTTCAGGATTATTCACCAACTCAACCTGCTCCACCTGACCTTCGGGATAATTGGTGAGGATCACTTTAATAGGTCGCAGGACACCATAAACACGCTGTGCATGCTTGTTGAGATCTTCGCGCACGCTGTGTTCTAAGAGTCCCAACTCCGTGAGAGACGGATATTTGGTTAAACCAATGGTTTTACAAAAACTGCGAATCGCCTCAGGCGTGTAGCCACGGCGACGAATGCCACTAATGGTTGGCATGCGCGGATCATCCCAGCCAGATACTAGCCCATCCTTTACCAGTTTGAGGAGCTTGCGCTTGCTCATGAGTGTGTAGGTGAGATTAAGCCGAGCAAACTCGCGCTGATATGGCTGACCAGGCAGGCCATCGACATTTGCAATCAACCATTCATAGAGCGGGCGATGGTGCTCAAATTCCAATGTACAGAGACTGTGGGTGATCGCCTCCAGTGCATCACTTAATGGATGAGCATAGTCATACATGGGATAAATGCACCAAGCGTCCCCTGTGCGGTGGTGATGAGCATGGAGAATGCGGTAGATGGCGGGATCACGCATATTCATATTTGGAGACGCCATGTCGATCTTCGCACGCAGCACTCGCTCCCCCTCCCTGAACTCACCTGCACGCATCCTAGCAAAAAGATCCAAGTTCTCCTCCACCGAGCGATCCCGATAAGGACTGGCTGTTCCAGCAGAAGTCAGGGTTCCGCGAGTTGCGCGCATTTGCTCATGCGTTTGGTCATCCACATAAGCCAAGCCCTTTTTAATTAGGGTAACGGCAAAACCGAAGAGCTTCTCAAAGTAATCACTGGCGTAGAAAAGATGATCTCCCCAGTCGAAGCCAAGCCACTTCACATCCTCCATGATACTGTCCACATACTCGACCTCTTCCTTAGTCGGATTGGTATCATCAAAACGCAGATGGCAACGTGCCTTAGGGCCATTTTCCTGCGACAGGCCGAAGTTCAGACAAATGCTTTTGGCATGTCCTAGGTGAAGGTAGCCATTGGGTTCAGGCGGAAACCGAGTAATCACCCAACCGTCATGACGCTGATCGGCAACGTCAATGGCAATCATTTCACGAATAAAATCGAGTGAGGCAGGGGCAACGGGTATGTCAGACATGGGGCGCGGAGAGTTGATGCAGACACAGCCTGAGTCAAGGTAAGGTCAAGCTTTGATATTAGCACTATCTCTTGAGACTATGGCACACCAAATGCATTTGGCGTTCGGAAGTAAGAGTTGTGTCCGAGTGAAAAAATATCATTCCAAACATTGACACCCATCTCCAAACCCGCCTATATTTCAGCTCATGATCAGGCAAATCATCGGACAAACAACAGAAGCGCAGAAGGAATCGCGTCCAGAAACACCAGCGCCAGCTGCTACAGCTGATCGTCTGTCAGTTCTGTCCCCGGCCCCATCTGCACCAACTCAACGCGCATCAAACTCTTTCAACATGACTTCTAGCAAAAACGTTCTCTCAAACGACGTCGAAATCAAAGGTTCCATCAAATTCTCCCACGATCTCATCATTGATGGGAAAATCGAAGGAGAAGTCATCTCCGACGGCAGTCTTACCGTTGGCGAAAACGCCCTCATTAAAGGTGAAGTAAAAACCCGCTCGGTCATCATTTTCGGTAAGGTCGAAGGTAATATCAGCGTGGCAGAACGTTGCGAACTTAAAAGCAATGCCATCCTTTGCGGCGACATTGCCGCTGGCACTCTTTCCATTGAAGAAGGCGCAACCTTTATGGGTCATTCTTCTGTCGGCAAAAAAGCTGACAGCAAGCCCACTCTAGGCGCTTCTCGCCCTCAGCCACAGTCTTAATCCAACCCTTAATCTAATCTAAAACCGAGTGTTTGGCCTTTTCTCACCGAAAAGTGAACAACCAGCACCGCCGAAAGGCCAGATAGAGGTGGTATGCCCTTCTTGTGGCGCGACTCAGTTTGAGTCGCGCTTTGTTGTTTCGACCTTCTGCAAAAAATGTGGCGTTCACCTTTCGATTCACAAAAAGCACATATCCGCCTCTAATGTCAGCCGATCCGGAGGCAAAATCGATTCGGATGACTGGAGCATTCCGAAAACTAGTATCAGCGGCCCTATCGTTGGACCGTTGCCAAAGACTAAACCAGACACAGCTCCTGCGAAGGAAGAAACAATTAAGTTAACGACGCCCATGGGTGCAGAGGAGGCATCTGAAGGCGGATTTGGTGCCTTTCTGAGACAGCAGACTGCGCCTAAGCAAAAAGTAAACGAAACCGGGTCCCCGCTAACTAGACTGCGCCAACTCACCCCTGTTCCTGCACCAGCGGGGGAAGAAACTGCCATAGAGCGACGTCCGCAATCTAATTCCCCACCGCCAACAAGCGCTCCAGAACTCATGTCCGCTAGCACCCTTCAAAAAATGAAGGACCACGGCATGTATCGAAATGCTTATTTTAAAAACACTGACTGCTTTGATTGCCGTCATAAATTCAAAGTAAGTCGCTCATCACGATCAGCTAGTTGCCCTAGCTGTGGCGCCAATGTTAGTTTAGAAAATGTGGAGATTAACATGCACTCCACTCAGGCCATCAAAACCCGCGGAGACATTCTCATTCGAAAACGCGGACACCTTTTCACAGATACCGTGCGCTGCAAAGATCTGCGCTGCCAAGGCATCCTCGAAGCCAATATTGAAGCTAGCGGAGATGCTATTTTCCGCACGGTGGGCACCATTATCGGCTTAATACACTGCAAGCGCTTCATTGTCGAGAAAGGGGCAGATGTTACCTTTATCAATGCAGTCCACGCTGAGGAAGTGGACATTCAAGCTCGTGTGACGGGAGCCATCTTTTCAAGTGGCTCTCTCATTATCGGCGGTGCAGGTGTAGTGAAAGGAGACATCACCGCTAAATCTATCTCGATCGAACCGGGAGGTGAATTGAATGGATCGATGAATATTGTCCGTACTCAGCCTCTGATCCGCCCAAAATTCTGAAAGGGCACTTCACTAGCTGAATACCGCAAGCAAACTCTGATCAAGGGAGTCAGGACACCAAATTAGCGACGGGGCACCACCAATTGTTGCTGCTTCGTTTTTAGAATGCTATCCGCAGGTAACACACCTGAAAAGCAGCTCAATGGATAGACGATGCTGCGGCACCCAATAAGCGAACCTGGATTAATCACACTATTACATCCAATCTCAGCCAGATCACCAATCACAGCACCAAATTTACGCAAGCCTGTGGCATGAGTCTTTTTACCATCGTCCACTTTTACCTCGCCACGATCCAGACGAACATTGGACAGGACAACCCCAGCGCCAAGATGTGCTTTGTAACCGAGAATTGAATCTCCTACGTAATTATAATGTGGCACCTCTGCACTGTCGAAAATAACACAGTTCTTGAACTCACAAGAATTGCCAAGCACACAACCATTTCCGACAATCACATTTTCGCGAATGTAGCAGCCAGCTCTAATGACACAGTTTTTTCCGATCCATGCCGGCCCACGAATCACAACTCCCGGCTCCAAAGTCGTTCCTTCATCAATGAAAACATCCTCCCCAATAAAGACACCCTGGGGCAATTGGGCCCTGATCTCACGCTGAAGACGGAACTCCAGATATGAGGCAATTTTGGGCAAAGCCGACCACACAGGCTCATCAGGAGAAAATAAAATGCCATGCTGTGTATGCGCGAGATCTAAAAAATCTGAGGGAGAAAAAGGAGACATTCTTGGAATAGACCTGGGTATTTAAGCTTGAATCAATGCAGAACAGTCTGCACACAGAAGCTGCTCAGATAGGAAAACCTCCAATCAAACCGTCATGACCTCTTTTTCCTTGCTAAGCATGTGTTGCTCCAATTCAACGATTTTTTTATCCGTCAAAGCTTGCACTTCTTTTTCTAGGCGATGCAAATCATCTTCCGTGATATCGCCGTCTTTTTCCCCCTTCTTGAGCTCCTCGATGGCATCCCGTCGAGCTCCACGCACACGGACTTTCGCTTCTTCTCCCATTTGTTTGATGAGCTTCACCATCTGCTCACGGCGCTCTTGAGAAAGAACAGGGACAGGCAAGCGAATCACCTTCCCTTCAATACTGCCATTCAAACCAAGTCGCGATTCACGAATCGCGCGATCAATGTCAGTCAAGGTCGAGGAGTCAAAGGGCTCGATACGAATCAACCGAGCATCGGGCGTGGTAATCATCGCTAACTGCCGGAGCTTCATGTTTGATCCATAACTATGAACATAAACGTCCAAACCTTCAACCAAAGCGGGTGACGCCTTGCCGGTGCGAACAGCCGAAAACTCGGTCATTGCGTGTTCGACGGCTTTAACCATTGCATCTTCACATTCTAGCATTGTCATTTCAGGGTCCATAAAGGGGAGAGTTTAGAAGTTAAAAGAGGTCTGGGGTGGAGTCAGTTGAGCTGAATCATTGCTCGCCTGAAGACCAAATGTCCACCCAAGAATTTCAGTTCCTGCGACCTTCGAACAGAGTTCCTGATTTATATGCAATTTCAGTTTCGCTGCATTCATTTTCATCTTTGATAAGGAAGATGCTTTTACCCGACCTTCGCGCCCAAATCTGTGCCGCCAATCAAGCCCTTGTTCCCAGCGGACTCGTCCGCCTTACTTGGGGAAATGTTTCTGGAATCGACCGCGCCAGCGGACTCTGGGGAATAAAGCCCAGCGGTGTGGACTACTCTGCGCTGACACCTGAAGACATTGTGATCATGGATTTGAATGGCAAAATCATAGAGGGCGCTCTGCGCCCATCCTCCGACACCAAAACACACCTCCATCTGTATCGCGAGTTTCCCCAGATCGGTGGCATCACGCACACCCACAGCTTGAACGCCACCGTGTTTTCCCAAGCTGGACGTGAACTCCCCTGCTACGGCACGACTCATGCCGATCACTTCCACGGCACAGTTCCCATCGTCCGAGCTCTCAGCCCTGAAGAGGTTGCAGAAGATTACGAGCACTTCACCGGTGTGGCTATCGTCGAACGCCTCCGTGAACTCGGTGTCAGCCCGCTTGAAATGCCTGCGATTCTGCAACATCACCATGCGCCATTTACCTTTGGAAAAAGCCCCATGGATTCCGTCAATAATAGCGTCGCCCTAGAAATGTGCGCCCAAATGGCCCTCGGCAGCTTGGCACTGAATCCGAAGATGACCCAGATCCCAGAGTTCATCCTTGAAAAACATCATCACCGCAAACACGGACCAGGAGCCTACTATGGTCAAAGGAAGCGTTGAGGACACCCAAGGCGACCTTTCAACAAAGTTTTGACCAGAATCACTTTACCAAAGTAAAGTGAATGACTGGCTCAAATTGACTTCTTTTAAATCGGACCTTTCTTAATTTCTTGGATTGCTCTAAGCAAACACGCCTGTGAGCGGTTGACCTTTGTCTGCAATAGTGAAAGGACGCTTGCTGGGGCTGTAGATGATTTGGTCGAGCGGGAGTCCTAAAGCATAGGCGATAGAGGCGTTCATATCCTGAATCTTGACCTTATCCTCAATGACTTCTCGGCCTTCTTTGTCCGTCTTACCGTAGGTGTAGCCGCCTTTGACGCCACCACCAAACATAACAGCAGAAAAAGCTTTTGGATAATGATCACGTCCAACATTTTGGTTGATGTCTGGAGTACGACCAAACTCTGAGGTCAAGACGATGAGCGTATCCTTGAGGAGACCTCGATTGTGCAAATCAGAGACGAGACTAGCTAGGGCTTTATCTAAGATTTCACAAAGCTCTGGAACACGCACGAAGTTCGCATTGTGGGTATCCCACCCTCCAAGGGAGACTTCGACGAAGCGGACTCCCCTCTCCACGAGGCGACGAGCGAGTAGACAGCCCTGACCAAAGGATTCGCGACCATAAGCAGTGCGTAGATCAGCAGGCTCCTCAGTGAGGTCAAAGGCCTTCAAATCCTCCGACTTCATCATAGCAATGGCATCATCATACATCTCAGCATAGGCCTTGACATTACGATGGGCAAAGGTCGCACGGAAATCCTGATCAAGTTCATCAGCGAGACTCATGCGTGCTTGAAACTTATCCTCCGGCACCGTGGATTTGACGTTCTTGAGTCCATTTTCAGGATTATTAACATACAAAGGACTGTGAGCTGCTGGAAAGAATCCAGCACCTGGATGGCGACTATCATTGCCAATGAAAACAAAATTTGGCAGTGTGCTATTGCCACCACCTTGGAAGACATTCAGCCAGGCCCCCATGGCTGGATGACGGATGGTGCCACGCAGTTCATAACTAGTGTGCATCATGTAGTTTCCTTGCTCATGCGCACCTTGGGTGGAAGTAAGCGAGTTGATAACAGTGCCGTGATGCATCTGTTTTGCCGTGAGCGGAAGGTTCTCAGCAATGCGCACACCATTGGCACTAGTTTTAATCGCTTTGGTGGGACCTGCCGTTGCAGCACCTTCTTTAGGATCCCAAGTGTCCATATGAGACTGACCACCGCTCATGTAGAGATAAATGACGTTCTTAGCTGTGGGCACCTGCTTCAATTTAGAGGAGCCTTCAAAGGCGGCGAACGATTTGCTGGTCAACGAACTACCAAGCATGCCGACACCAAGCAGCGAGGAAGCGGTCTTAGCGGCAAAATCGCGACGGCTGATTTCACCGGTGCGGAGGAGTTTGGAGGCGAGTTCTTGTTTCATGAATTAAGCTGTAGGGATGTTCTTTGAGAAAATTTGATTGGCCTACTGAACAAAAATAAATTGTTGAGTATTCAGGAGAGAAAAAATGAGATCTTCATAGCTCGTGAGACCCTTTTCTTGAGCTTTAAGCCAAGTGGTTTTTTCCTTGGTGGTTGGCTTTCGAGAAAGCAGTGACAGGTAAGCCGCATCGACCTTGTCATCTGGATAAGATGCCTTACTAAGGGTCAACATGAGTTGGCTATATTTGCTGAGAATTTGCGGCAAGAGCTGTCCATTCATTAAGGCAAGAGCCTGAGGAACACTGGCCTCATTATTGGCGTTTTCGATGGTTTCACGGTCGCTCTGACCAAATTCACGGAGGTAATGCCCACGAGGGGCCGGACTTTCAATCTCGGCTGAGCGCAACCAATTGCGGGATTGTTCGGCGCGTGATTTGAAGTATGATTTCCATTCCTTGACGGGAATACCAAAAAATTCGGCTTCCTCTTGGTAAGCGGCTTCCCTCTGCTCGGCTTCAGCCTTCTTGTCCTCAGGAGTGGCCTCCTTACGGTCATAACCAGGAATGGTGACCTTCTCCGCTTTAACTCCATAGGCCATCATGGTCATACTTTCACCAGCCATCATGGATGGTGCGGCATTGCTATCGGCAGCACTGGTTTTCATGGCTACATTTTGGTAGGGCTTGCCAGTCACCTTTTCATAAAGCTTCTTTTCACCAGGGACAATGATTTCGTTCGTGGAGACACGACGGCCCTCATTCTGAATTGCATTCACTTCACTGCGAATCTGATCTACTTGCTTCTTTAACTCGACGAGTTTGAGATCGCCGGCTTTGCGCTCATCCCCCTTTAAGGCTTCTACTTTTTCCTGCATTTCCTTTTGAGCCATGCGTGCGGCTAGGTATTGCTTTTGTTTAGCATCGGTGCGCTCACGATTTTTATCATAAACGGCCGCGGCCAGCTTTACACCACGCAGAGCTTCTTCGGGCGTCAGTGAGTCCACTCCGTCGGCAATCTTGCGAGCCTGCTGGACGCGTTGATCCATTTGTTCACGAGCAGCAACATTGATCATATCTGGCCGCGGATTGATGAGCGTAACAAAAGAATCCCACATCTGCTCGGCACTCATGCGGCGCAGCAGCGGTCCAGTAAAATGATAGACCACTCCTGGAGCCACATCCTCGCGGGTCACTTGACGCTGGTAGGTTTTAGTATTGAAAAGCACACGAAGAAAACCCTTCATGTCGTAATTCATTTCAACGATGAGTTGTTCCAGATGCTTCTGCATCTCTGGATTCATCGGCACCGTGCCGTCCATCAGTTCGTCCAGCGGTTCAATCAATGCTAGGCCAAAGGCTTTCTTCCAGAGTCGATTTACAATCACGGTGGTGAAACGTGGGTTATCTTTACCGGTCATCCAGCGTGCGTAGGCTTGGAGAGGCGTCTCACCTGGTTGTGTGATGCATTCATGGCCCATCATGGCTCCAGGCTCTACAACTGACTTCGGTTTAGCATCTGGGTATTGATAATCGTGAGGAAGCGTGACTTTCCGATTACGAGTGCTGACGCTGGTGTAACGCATCGTGTCACTGATGTCCCGCATAGACTCCTGATAGTTCCGTTGTTCTTTGCGGATCTTCTGACGGGCCTCTTCACGCTTATTCTGAACGTCTTTGTATTCAGCACGGTATTTCTCTTCCAGTTTCGCATAGGTCTGCTTTTCCATACCCTTAACAAACTTCGGACGCTGAGGCTCTTTGAAGGAAGCTTTGATGGTATCTTCCTGCTCTTTTAAAAGATCGCGCACTCCGCCCATCGTTCCACCATTATAGTCCTGAGTTTCGACGCCATAGGTGAATGCGGCCATTTTATAAAACTGCATCTGTGTCCATTTATCAAATGGATGATTGTGGCACTGGGCACACTCCACACGAGTCCCAAGAAAAACACGAACGGTGTTGGCCATGTTATCCAAAGGCATACCACGATCTCTCATGTAATAACCAATCGCCCCAGTTTCCCATGCTTTCCCCTGAGCCGCAACCATCTCACGAACGAGTTGATCATAGGGCTTATTATCCCGCAGGCTTTGTTTCAGGAAATTAGTGTATGCAGCACCGGTGATAACACCAGCCTGATTGCCATTCGATTGAGCCCGCAAAACGTCCGCCCAGTAGTTGAAGAAATGCTGGGCATAACCTTCAGAAGCCAACAGTTTATCAATTAGCTTGGAGCGCTTGTCAGAATCTTTGGAAGCGAGGAACTCCTCCGCCTCACGTGTCGTCGGAATGCGGCCAATGACATCGAGGTAGATACGACGAACAAAAATGTTATCATCAGCTTCTGGATTACCTTTAAGGTCATGCTTCTTCCAATCGGATTCCAGAAGAGTGTCGATCTGACGAGCAGCAGCCTGCGACTCCAAAGCTGCCTGGGTGTGACCAGCAAGAGCTAAAAGAGAAAGGAAAACAAAACGTTGCATGCGATTCATGACAAACAAACGCCAAACGTATCGGACTTTTTCACAATTCGAAATAATATTCAGGATAGAAAAAACGGCGACCCAAAAGGGTCGCCGTTGATTCAAGCTCATGATGGGTTCAAAAAACTCAGTAAACTCCTTCAACAATGGTTTTTTCCATTGCTCCAAAAGGCCGCACATCTGCCACTCCATCCCAAGCATAGGGAGCGCGAGGTCTACGGCGCATAGCTTCATCACGCTCAAGGAATCGTGGCATGAAGAACTCCTTGGTCAACGTGGTCAATTCTACACGACCCCAGTCATCGTAGTCCACGGTTTTTTCGGTGTTGTTGGGATCGACCACGCGAAGAACGGCCCGAGGCTGTGGCGCATAATAAGAAATAGAGAAATTATCTTCAGGCGAAAGTGGAACACTTGCCGCCAAGCCCATAAGTGTGTTGCCGTAGGTCGGATAGAAGCCGATGCGACCTTCCAGGACTTCTTCGACGATGAATCGCACATATTGTGGAGTCATGGTGGTGCCACCTACAAAACAACCACGGATACCCACGTCATAAAGATCCACCTTTTCAGCTAGGGCTTCAAGAAGCTTGGGGGTAGTAAAGATGGCGGAGATTTTACGGTTCTTCAGCAGGGTCACAGCTTGATCAACAACGTGGTCCATGTAAGCACGAGCGACATCGAATTGTTTATTGGAAATAACCTTTTTTACGAAACGTGGATCAAGGTCTATGAAGTAGCAGGAGCTACCACGATAATTGGCTAAATGTTCAACTGCGAGGCGAAGACGACGTGGTCCAGTTGGACCGACCATGATCCATGATTCACCTGGTGGAAAATGTTTGTCGTCAAGCTTATGGCTGAACTCCTCGTAATCGACACGGAAGTCATTCCAGCCAACGCGTTGCTTGGGCATACCTGTAGTGCCACCGGTCTCAAAGACACTGAAGGGTTTACCTTTAAAAGCCGCAGGCACCCAAACTTCGGGTTGAAGATCTCTGAGCCATTCGTCCTGAAAGTGAGGGAATTTGGCAATAATATCCTCGTAATTATTAACGACACCGCGTGGATCAAAATTCTTCTTGGCCCAGTCAAGCCAAAACGGGCATCCTGTCTCGGGTGAGAAATGCCATTGGATAATTTCACGGATCTGATGATCGAGCTGAGTTTTAGCTTCTTCGGGGGTCATGGTTTGTTAGGGTGTTTGGCAAAGTGTGATAAGGTGGTTAACGCAACCACAATGCTATCCCTTTCTACGACTGACAGTAGGAAATCAATGCCTGAAATACAAAGACATGAATTAGAAATCAGGGAACAAGCTTTTCATCCCAGACCCAGAGGGGCGTAAGCGCACCCGACTCCACCCAGCCACGCAAGTTTTCTGGGACATTGGGGATTTCGACGAATACCCAGGAGCCCCTTTTTTCGAGAACACGCACCTGACTTCCTGGAGGCAATGAAATCACACTGCCGCTGGTGACCGTTGCTGCTGTGTATGCACTGATATCGGGTTGGTTCACAAGGCTGATGTCCTTAACTCTCGTTTCACTAGCAGGCCGCAGCGTAGCGAAGGTGGATGCCGGCAAAAGAATAATAAGACCGACGGCGGAAAGAATGAATGGCCAAGACTGGCTGCGCTCCGTCAGAACACGCCATGCCAATGGCAGGAAAAGCAACCAAATGCCAACAGCAATCAGATACAGCCACTGATTGGAGCTCAATTTGAGGCTGATTTCGGTCAATGGTGAGGCTTCATTAAAACTAAGGTAGCGAGTGAGATCAAAAAGATGTCTTAAGTTCTGCCGCAATTCAGGATTACGCCCATCCAATAGCTGTGCCCGCTGATACCAAAGTGCCGCACGTCCCAGATCTTTCTGACGATAACGCGCATGTCCAATGATCTGAAACACTTCTGAGCTGAGCTGTGGCGGGGTCTTTTTCGTCAACGATTCAGCTAGATACTGAGCCTTGGTGAAATTACCTTTTTCTAATTCAGTCACCGCACTCTGGTAAATCTCTTGGTTGGAAGACTCAGCAGCTTTAGTCACCTCTGCCTGAATCATGCTCAAAGAGCAGCAGGCAAACAAGAGTAGACTCAGCTTCTTCATGGATTGCTGCACCAAAGACTTCAAAATCTTGAGGATAGAGCTTTTTTCATTTGCCGTGAGTGGATCAGCTTTAGACGCGGTAAAATTGGTCAACGCGTATCGCTCATAAATAATTTTTACGTCTGGATCTAGCTCTGAGACTCCAGGCTTCAAAACCTGAATAAGTTGAGCTGAACGACGAAGAAAATCCTGATCGCCAAGATTGGATGATTCAATCTCCTTCCAAGCAGACAACAACTCTACCGAGCGACTTGCGTGAGCAAGATTTTGGCGTTTCCTGAGCCAGGCGATTCCACAAGCTAAGGCAAATAGGACTACGGGAATCACTTGAGCTGACCAGAAAGCCTTGCTCTGCATCAGCGTGCTAGAGGTAGGTATGACCCATTTTGAATCACCCGCGGTCCGAATCAAAATATCTGTGATGTTAGCCTGTGGATCACTGACCAGCGGCGCAACATCTGCCACAACCGTAGAGGCCGCGCCAATCAACGTTTCTGCAGCAACAGGGGCTGGCGCAGGTTTCATAGTCATTGGGATCGGAGCAGTGCGCAAAGTCACATACTTTTTATCAGTTGAACTAAAATACGTCAGCTCAAAAGGAGGCACTTCAATGTGCACAGCTTCCGGCACCATGACCTGGGAATAACCCAAACGACGTTCGAGGGTTGGAGTCTGATTTTGGTCGATCTGACCTTCGATATTGTAGCGCTTGGCTGGATACAATTTCCAACCTCCTGTCGAAACAAGATTGGGCGTATTAAGGGCATCAAAGTTCCCCGCCCCACTTACCACGATTTCCACTGAAACAGGATCGCCCACGGTAAGTTCAGTTGGAGTAGCCGTAGCCGTCATTTGGAAATCACCCACGGCACCGCTAAAGTTTGCAGGCTTGCCTTCTGTGGGTAGCGGCAAAACACGCAGCGTTACCTGCTGGCTTTTAACCTCCAATTTTCTAGGCTCACTGACACCACCAAAGAAACCCTGCGGGAAGCCCGGCGGTAAGATCTGATTCTGTTGACCTTCCATGGGAACTTCGATCAACATCTCCAGCTTGGCAGGACCAACTTTCAGGTCCCCTGTGCGTAAAGACGAGAGAGTGCTACGGAAACTCAGCACATAATAGCTCTGGCCATCAATGATAGTGCTAGATTGTTCGTTAGTCTGAGGAAAACGAGCAATGGCGAAGTCACTCTTTTCAATTTCAATCAAGCCTAGTCGGCGAAGTTGTGTCTGACGAGGCACATAGAGGCTGCAAGTCACAGGCATAACCTCACCTTGATAGATTTCCTTTTTGGAAAGTTCGATCTGCAAGATCGGTGCATTTTTATCTTCACCAGCTTGACCATTGACCTTGGGAGTATCGCCCTGCCCAACACTAAGTTTCACCTCATTCGTAGTGACAGGCTGCCCATCAACAATGATCGTCTGTGTCGGGATAACAAAATCGCCCGGTTCAGTGGCTGCAATGCCCCAAGAAAGCTGCAGTGAAACGGATTGACGACCATTGATGATACTCAATTGCTGAGAAGTCGAAACACCAGAAGTTTGACCAATTTGGAGAGGAAAGCGTAAGTTAGGCAGACTCTGCACTTGGCCATCCTGAACAGTGATAACATAATTAATGACTTGATTTGGCCTGGCTGCTTCTGGCTGCACATAAGCACGCACAGTGGCTGCTTGTATCTGCACACTCAGACAGACCAAGACGATGCAAGCCCAGAGTGCGAATGATCTAGCGGTCAAAAGACGGTCAGCAACCAGACGGGACTGCGACTTGATGAGTTCTTGGGGCACATCAAAATTGGAAGACTGATCACTAAACACATTCATGATTTGTTCGAAAATTTGTATTCATTTGCTTCACCAGTCCTTACCATTAACGGGAGCATCACGTGGGCGTAGGATCATGGCTTTCTTCTGATCATCAGCATACGTTCTTAGAAAAGATCGAGCTTCATTTCGACTAAATCCTGTGGTCTCATTCTCCTGATTTTCGGCCATTTCAGCTTGCTTGGCTTCACGACGTTCACGAGCCTCTTTACTTTCCTCTTCACCTTCTTTGCCGGCTTGGAGTTGGCCCTCATTCTCCTTCTCTTTGTCTCCACCTTCGCCTTCTTGACCTTCTTTTTCTTGTTGTTTGCCAAGACTTTCTTTGCGGGACTTCTCTTCGTCCTCCCCATCTCCTTCGCCATTCTCGCCGTCTTCACCCTCGCCATTTTCACCTTTCTGGCCTTTATCGCCCTTCTTACCTTTTTTACCTTTATCGCCCTTTTTGCCGTCCTTGCCTTCTTTTTCGTCCATCTGCTGCTGCAGTTCATCGAGGCGCTTTTTGACGAAGTCACGATTTTCCTTCACCTCTTGATTTTCAGGATCGATTTTCAGTGAGTCCTCAAAGTGCTTCACGCATTCGCGCCAAGCTTTCAGTGAAAATTTCGGCTGTTTAGCAAGAGACCGATCTCCTAGATCATAAAGGCTATGCGCTAAACCACGATGCGCTTTGGATTGCTCCTGCACATTGTTCGACTCCAACGCCTGACCAAACCCGCTGATGGCACGATCATAATCTTTATTCTGGTAAGCGGCGGTTCCGAGACCAAAGGCTAGCTGCTGGCGTCGCTCTGGATTCCGGGTGCTTTTCACCGAATCTTCATAGAGCTCAATTGCTTGCTTAAAATCACCATGGTCATAAGCAGCATGAGCTTTTTCCATGATGGAATTGCTTGCCCCCTGAGCTGAACTCAAGAAACACAATGCCAAAATGATGGGCAAAATCAGCGCCCCCCAGCTTGTCGTGGAATGCGAGTTCATTTGATGTCTGGAGGCTGATGGGTGAATAAACCAAGCAATCATAAGAAGCAGCATGCCTATAGATAACGGCCAATAAAAACGCTCAATGGGTTTCACCAATTCTTTGGACGCATTGCTTTGAGCCTGCAATGCCGATAAAAGCTGTTTCACTACAGACTCGGCCAGTGGCTGAGAACCCAGTCTCAAATAACGACCACGCGTGACCGCTGCGATTTCTTGAAGGACTTTGGGTTCGAGCCTAGTCTTTACAACATTGCCTTCCTGATCACGTAAATACTCTCCAGCACGTTCCGGATCGGGATCTGGAATAAGTGAGCCGGCCTCCGTTCCAACACCTACCGTTAGGACAAGAATGTTCTTTTGTGCGGCCTGCTTTGTGAACTCGGTGATCTGCATGTCAGGTGAGCCGCCATCGCTAAAAAGAATCAAACCGTGATTTTTTGCTGGGCTTTTTTCAAAGGTTTCCATGGCAAGCTTCAAAGCACGCCCGAGTTCACTTCCGCCTCTAGGCACAGCTGTGAAATCCAAAGATTGTATCGCTTCGATAACAGCATCATGATCCGTGGTTAACGGCGCCTGAAGATAAGCATTCCCAGCGAATGCAATGAGTCCGACGCGATCTGTTTTCAGAGAAACCAACACATCCTGGGCAGCTAGCTTAGCCCTCGTGATGCGGTCAGGAACAATGTCGTTCCCAAGCATGGAACGTGAGGTATCAATCGCGATGATGATATTCCTTCCGTATTCCTGCTGAACGATCTTGTCCTCACCCCAAATCGGCCTGGCCAAAGCAATGATGAAAAGAGAAAGCGCGATCAATTGCAGTGAAAAGATGATCCATGAGCGCCAAACGGATGAGCCCACGACCAAATTATCACGCAATCTGGGCGAAGTGAACAGTTTCAAAACCTTTTGACCACGCCAATCAGCCCACGTTTTTAACGCAACCAAAAACGGTAGCGTTAAGAGGCAGTAGAGAAGCTTGGGGGTTAGAAAAGTCATGAGCGAGTCTTGAAGAATAAATAACTCAAATCGCCACCGCCATGGGTGAGGACCTGAGCACGGTAAAGCGCAGCAATAAAGCCAAAGCCAACAAGAAAGATGCCAAGGACAAGGGATAAAAGAAGAGTTCCTCTGTCTCAGTGATACTGCGCCGTTTGATCTCTTTCTTTTCGAGTTTGTCGATCGTTTCAAAGATTTCCTGAAGAGCGCTCAAATCCTGCGCCATGTAAAAACTGCCATTGCCAATTCTTGCCACTTCTTGAAGTGTACCTTCATCAAACTCCTGGCGCCCACTGGTAATGACGCGGCCATTGGGAAGTGGTATCATGTGCACGCCGGGAGTTCCAATAGCGATGGTATAAACTTTCTGACCTAACGTGGCTGCAAGTTTAGCAGAATCCTGTGGACTAAGCTTACCACTGTTATTGGCACCATCTGTGATAAGGATAATCACTTTACTTGGAACCGTTTCTTTATCCAATCGACGCGAGGCCGCGGCCAATCCTGAACCGATGGCCGTTCCGTCTTCCATAACGCCTGTCTGAACACGATCCAGATTAGCCTCTAACCATTCACGCTGTAGCGTCAGTGGGCAGGGCTGATAAGGTGCACCTGCAAAAGCCACGATGCCAATGCGGTCATTGTTACGACCACGAATGAAATCACGCATCACTCGCTTAGCTGCTGTGATACGATTTACAGGTGTCCCACCAATGTAGAAGTCCTCAATCAACATCGACAGCGACACGTCAACTGTCAGGCAAATGGCGATGCCTTCGGTATTATCTTCATCATGAGAAATGACTTTCTGAGGTCGCGCCATAGAAATAATCGCAGCAACCAGACTAAGCAGAACCATTCCAAGCTTAAAATCGCCAGCATTGGATTTAGCCGGCACACCAAGATCGCTTAGCATGAATGCGGTGGAGAAACTAATGGTCGGAGCCTTTCCACGCTTTCCACGCAACCAAATCATCAAAGGCAAAATAAAGAGAAGCAGAAGCCAATATGGCTCGGCAAAAATGTGATCTCTTAGGAAAGGAATATTCATGAGCGTTCCTCCTCAAGATAAGCGATGGCTTGTTTCACCAAGTTAGCAGCCTCTTCATGATTAGAAGGCAACGGTGCAAAGGCGAGCTGATCCCACAGATCTGCAAGTGATTCATACTTCTGTAACCGAAGCGAAGTGGCTGGTATTCCCTGACGTTGGAACAACTCCTGCGAGGTCCGAAAAGGCGCCGGAATTTTATAACGTTGTAGAAAGTATTGGCGTAAGGTTTCAGAAACGTCCGCTGCCGTCTGGGAAGGAGTTTTGAAGGAGACTTGCGTGAGGATTTCACGCAGGTGATTCATAGCCGAAGTCCAGGGTTTAGGTTCTGGCGGGAGCAGGACTTTAACGGGACGGAATAACAACCAGACTATCAAAGCAGTCAGTGCGAGAACCAGCAGTCCGGATAAAATGTATACCCACAGATCAGGTCCAGGAAGCACAAGAGATGGATCAGGCAATTCAGGATGCGGAAGTGGCTGCAAAGGCGGCCCCTGAGGCTGCTGAGCTTGGGCAAATAAAAAGGCAATCGCGCTCATTATCGTTTCCTCCTCCGGCGGGCACGAAAATAAGATTTCAAAGCAGGCACATAATCGAGATCGGTTCGAACATCGATTTTCTCAACGGCATTTTTACGAAGCATCCGAGTCAGCCCATCTTGACGATCACTAACACGCTGCGCGTATTGCAGACGAACCGCAGGATGCGATGTGTTCACCACATATTGCTCGCCAGTTTCAGGATCTTCCAGGCAGACACGCCCGACATTCGGAAGCTCCCACTCACGCGGATCGGAAATATGAACAGCCACAACATCATGTTTTGAAGCCAACGAACGCAGGCTGTGTTCCCAGGCATCATTTTGAGTCAAGAAATCCGATACCAGAACAACTAAAGCCCTATGAGCGATGCGCCCCAAAGCAAGATCCAAAGCAGGCGCCAGATTAGTTTTGCGCTGTTTCGGCTGAATGTTTAAAATGTCACGCAAGCATCGCAAGGCATGTGAACCACCTTTCTTTGCAGGCAGGTATTGCTCAACCTGATCAGAGACAAGGATAAGGCCAACTTTATCCTGATTTTGCACAGCGCTGAAAGCAAAAACGGCAGCAACCTCTGCAGCACGTTCGCGTTTGCTATCCTCTTGACTGCCATAGTCACCTGACCCACTGACATCGACCACAAGCATGACTGTGAGTTCACGCTCTTCGATGTATTTACGAACAAAGGGTTCATTCATACGAGCCGTGACATTCCAGTCCAAGAAACGAACATCATCTCCTGGTTGGTATTCGCGAAAGTCATCGAACTCAATCCCCTGCCCTTTGAACCGAGAAAGATAAGCGCCGCCAAGCGTCTCCTTGACCATGCCGCGCGTGATCAGTTCGATCTTGCGGACACGTTTCAGAACACGTGTAAGACGTTCGTCATCGGTTTCGGTGAATGTTTCTGGCATACGCGGAACGTTCCAAGTTTAGTTTCAATGGCAATCAACTGCTGCGGATAAGCCGTATACAAGATCGCAACATCATCAAATCATGGCACCGGCAGCTTATCCAGAAGTTGCTTAATCACATCCTCACTGGTGACACCTTCCGCTTCTGCCTCATAACTTAACAGAATACGGTGGCGCAGAATATCTGGCGCTAGGTCCTTGATGTCCTGCGGAGTCACAAAATTACGACCCGCCAAAAAGGCCAGCGCCTTGGAGGCCAACGCCAAATTAATTGTCCCACGTGGTGAAGCGCCGCAACGGATAAGCAGTTTTAGGTGTGGCGCACAAAGCTCAGGATGACGGGTGGCGTGAATGATCGCCACGATGTAGTCGCGGATCTTCTCATCCATGTAGATACTATTCACGATGGCACGACTGGCCACAATGTCGGATGCTTGGGTGATTTGATTCACATCCAATTTGGGAGCACTTGTTGCCATTGCGTCCAAAACTTGACGCTCCTCGGACGCTGTCGGATAAACAACACGCACTTTAAACAAGAAACGGTCTAATTGAGCTTCTGGTAACGTGTAGGTGCCTTCTTGATCGATCGGATTTTGTGTCGCCAAGACCATGAAGGGATCGGGTAGTTTGTAACTCGTGTCTCCGATTGTAACTTGCCGCTCCTGCATGGCTTCAAGAAGAGCACTTTGCACTTTGGCTGGAGCACGATTGATTTCATCGGCCAAAACCAAGTTAGCAAAAATAGGGCCTAAACGTGGCGTGAAGGTGCCTTCTTTAGGATGATAAACCATTGTCCCGACAACATCAGCAGGCAAAAGATCCGGCGTGAATTGAATGCGTTTAAAATCAGCGTGAAGGGCACTGGAAAGAGTTCTGACGGCTAGAGTCTTCGCTAGACCAGGCACGCCCTCAAGAAGCACATGGCCATTCGTCAAAAGAGCCACGAGCAGGCGATCCACAAGCTCAGTTTGACCAATCAAAACTCGGGCTATTTCTGTCCGAAGAGGTTGGACCCAAGCGGCGGATTTGGCGATGGTTTCCTTTTCAGGAACGGAAGATGTAGAGGCAACGGATTCAGACATGCTGGAGGAAAGGTCAATGGGAGGAGTGTCCGAGTCAAGGCTAGACACGCATGTTCAAAACGTCGCCCAAAGAGTCGCTAGTGCATCTAAATCCGAATTTCTTATCAACGCTCACGACGACGATCCGAAGGGAGCGTCGCTGTAAAGCTGCTCACAGTTCCAAAAAAGACACTAAGGAGCAAGACGACGTGCGCGGAGCAGGAAGCGGTGCAATCAAAGGTGGGCTGCTCATGATACTGCATAGCACGTCAAGTTGGCGGCCTCATCGCCTGCGTCGCATATCGATGCATCGACTGCACTGAACGTCTCGGGGAATCCGAATGATGGTGCGAACATTAGCTAGAACGACCATTGCCATAGGAGCTGTTGGAACCCCAAAAAACCATCAGTGACAAAATTAGTGCGCTTTTCAGAAAGGCCTAAAATCGAAGAAATACTGGAGACCATTGAAGAGCGAAACCAAGCAAACTTGCAGCGAGCCAATTTAATAACCCATGAATGCATAGTTCTGGTTATGAATTCGTTCAACCCTGCTACTTTGGCTGAGGCCAATATCAGTTGATTTCAACTCATCGACCTCTGAATCCAAGCTAAGAAAATCAGACGAAACACCAAGGCTACTTAGCTCTTTTTTTTGCTTTGGCATTCTTTCCAGCGTCTTTATCGATCTGCGTGATCGGCTCTCCTTGCAGAAGCGGTTTACCAAAAACCGGTTGGGTATCTCCTTGCTGCTTCATCCATGCATCAAGTTCGGCCCGCAGCGAGTTAAGACGTTCGGATTGCATAGGGTCAGCGGCAACGTTATGGAGTTCGTTGGGATCTTTCGTCAAGTCGTAGAGTTCCTCAGCTGGGCGTGTGGTAAAGCGCTGAACGATGGCTGCTGCTGAGGAATCTTTCTCAGCTGCGGCGAGCCAAGTTTTCCAATACACGAGTCCGCTGGGGCCTGTGGAGCGTGAGATGTGCGATTGATGCTGGAACTCAGGGTGGAGATTGCGGATGTATTTCCAGTCGCGGCTGCGGATACTGCGGATGGGATAGACGTTAAAATCTCCGTCTCCACTATGCGTGGTGAAGACTTGTTCGCGATGCGTGGTGGTTCTGCCGCGCAGGATTCCGGCAAAGGATCTGCCGTCAATGCCTTCAGGGACTTTCCCGCCGCCGAGTTCAATGAAGGTGGGGAGCAAATCTGGCCAGCAGACCATCGCATCGCTGGTGGTGGCAGGTTTCAGCGTGCCTGGCCAAGCGATGATGAGGGGGATGCGGATGCCGGCGTCGTAGAGGTTCCATTTGCCAAACGGCCACTGGCCACCGTGGTCGGCGGTGTAGATAAAGAGAGTATCGTCAGTTATCTTCTTGTGAACGAGAGCACGAACCTCACCGAGAAGGGCGTCAGACTTGGTGATGTCGGTCAGGTATTTCGCCCGCTCTTGTCGAGTAACGGCGGTATCCACATGGGTGGGCGGAATCATGACCTTGGCTGGATCATAAGCGCTCTCTTCACTCCAAGGCACATGTGGATGCCGTGTGCCGACGAAGAGACAGAGCGGCTTCTTTGATGTGCGCTCATTGAGGAACTTCGCGACCTCGGCAGTGTCAGAGATGCCAACAGGCGGGCCAATCACGGTATCAAAGTCATAAAACTTAGCCCAGTCGGAGTGCGCGACCTTACCGATGATCGCCATTTCATATCCGAGATTGCGTAGCACCACAGGCAATGATGGAACCTCTGGCCGCTTGGCCTTGTGATTCGCCTCCGCGCCATTTCTAGCTGACCACAGGCCGGTCAGCAATGCCGTGCGGCTTGGACCACAAGCTGGGGAGGCGATAAAGGCATGAGTGAATTTTAATCCGTCCTCTGCAAGCTTGGCCATATTGGGGGTCCTGACCTCCGTGGAGCCGTAGGCCTCCGAATCTAACTGGCTGTGATCGTCCGAGATGAAAACAACGATGTTCGGTTGGGCAGCCAAAGCAGAGAGCAGAGAGCAAAAGAAGAAGAGGAATAGAAGGCGTTTCATTGGCTGATCCTGTAAACTGGCCTGATTCGGCGAATGTTACGGCTTTTTAACAGCACCGCTCCTGCAAATACGCATGGCTCATCTCAAGGAGAGAAATGGCTGCTTTCTTGCTGAAACATCGGCAGCACCAAGTTCGTTAGTTAATTCCCCTCATGAATCGTCGTCACTTTCTCCTCAGCTCTCTCGGCACCACACTGGCTTTACCGGGCATGTCCTCGCTCATGGCCAAGACCGTGGGCGGTTCCGTTCAAGCAGCCAAAGGCGCAGGCTTGGGTGCTCGTCGCTTTGTAGCGATCGGGAATCTGCTTGGTTACCAAACGAAGAGCCTATTCCCGACGACGCAGGGCCGCAGCTATGAAAAGACGACGCTGCTGGAGCCGCTGTGGGACATTCGCGATAAGATGACGGTTTATCGCGGTCTTGATCATGGCATCAAAGGCGGCCACTTTGCAGTTCATTCGTTTCTCTCGGGTGTGCTGAATTCCGAGGCGCAAAACCGCCCGGAGGGAAATGTGACCCTCGACCAGTATCTCGCAGACGAAGTGGGCTTTGAAACGCGGTTTCCGGCGCTCACGGTCGGTTCGGAAGGCGGCATTCATGGTGGCTGCCAGATCGCATGGACAAAATCCGGCGTGCGTGTACCACCGGTGACGAATCCGGCAGAATTGTTCGAAAAACTCTTCGTCACCGACTCCACGGAACGTCAATTGCGGCGCGTGGAAGAAAATCAGGTTCAAGCCTCGATCCTTGATTCCGTTTTAGACGAGGCGAACCGTCTCTCGAAGCAGGTGAACAAAGAAGACAAGGATAAGCTCGACGAATATCTAACCTCCGTGCGCGATGTGGAAAAGCGTCTGGAACTGCGTCAGCGCTGGACGAACCAGCCGAAGCCAAAAGCGCCCTTTGACAAGCCTGCGAATCGCAACGCGGTCGAGGATCTGCCACTGCTCTATGAGATGATCGCGCTGGCCTTGCAGTCGGACAGCACGCGCATCGCGACGCTGGAGATAGGCGGCGATTTCATGCCACAACATCTCGGTATCAAAAAGGACTGGCATGGCCTCTCGCATCACGGCAACGCCCCCGAAGCCATCGCGGACCTCATCACACTGGAGAAGTATCAAATCGAGCACTACGGCAAATTCGTCACCCGCCTCGCGAAGATGAACGACGGTGAGCGCACCCTACTCGACTCGACAACCGTGCTTTTCGGCAGTGGCATGGGCGATGGCAACTCGCACAAGAACTCCGACTTACCCATCCTCCTCGCCGGCGGCGGCTACAAGCACGGCGAATTCCGCGAAGTTCCGCGTGAAGGCATCAACAAAGTGCCGCTGTGCAATCTGTTCGTCGATATCGCCCAGAAGATGGGCGTGGAGATCGATTCGTTTGGCAACAGCACGGGTCGCTTCGCTTGATGAGAGGATTTTAACCGCTGATTAGACGCTAATGGGACGCTGATAAAAGAAATCAGAATTCAAGTCATTAGCGTCATGTCAGCGCCTCATTAGCGGTTTAAAAACAACCGCAACACGCTCACCGCTTTCGATTTTGAACTCAAAGAATATCATTCAGAACCTCCTCCTCACGTTAGCGGTCTTCTCTGCCTCTATCGCCTCCGCCACTGACGAAACGCCGAAGGTCGTGCAGCAGTTTCTCGGCAAATACTGCCTGGAGTGCCATGACGCGGATGTGCAGAAAGGTGACCGCGCTTTTGATGCCTTCGCGTTACCGCTGAAGTCAGTGGCGGATCTCATTGAGGCGCGGGACATCATCGACCAGCTCACACTGAAAGAGATGCCACCCAAAAAGGCGGATCAGCCAAAGGACGATGAACGCATCGCGATGATCCGAGCGCTGCGTGACGGCACGGTGGCCGCCCATGCGAAATTTCAGACAACGGGCAGCCGCACGGTTATGCGCCGCCTTTCGAGCCGAGAGTATGAAAATACGCTTGCGATGCTATTTGACCGCCGCGTGGACACGTTGGGCCTCACTGCGGATTTCCCGAAGGAAAAGACCACCGAGCACATGGACACCGTCGGCAAATCTCTCGTGACCTCCGGCTTCCTCGTCGATCAATATTTCCAGTCCGCCAATCGCCTTGTCGAAACACGGCTAGGCAAACCGGCCGTTGAGCCGAAGGATTGGAAGTTCAACAGCCACTTCGTTCAATACGAGGAATTGCAAGGCTCTCACAAATCCGCCTTCAATTACCGCTACCTCAATCTCTATGAGCAGCCAAACACTGACACGCGTCAAGGCGGTTACGGCCACATCGAGGATTTTCTGAAAGGCGTGCCCGTCTCCGGCCTCTACGACCTCGAAATCGAGGCCACAGCGCTGCATCGCGACACGCATTACGATCCTTCCATTTTTGGCATCGACTTCTCCGAACCCTTCATCCTCGGCGTTGTGCCGGGCGATGTCACCAAAGGCCACATCCATTACCCACAGGCCATCGAGCCGCTGCTCGCCAGCGCCATTGTGCCGGACAATAAGCTCACCTGGTTCAAATTCCGCGTGTGGCTGGAGGCGGGACAAACACCGCGATTCATCTTCCCGAACGGCCCTTTTGAATCGCGCGCCTCTGTCGTCACGATCAACAAAAAGTACAAAGACGAGTTTAAAGGCGATGTCGGCAGCTCAGGTGTCGGTCGTGCGCACATCTTGAAGGAAGGCAAGCTCCCACACATCCGCATCAGCGAGATCAAGATCCACGGCCCCGTGCCCGAAAAGCCCAGCGCAGAGGAAGTGGCCGTGTTCGGCAAAGACGGCTTCCAAGAGGCCAAGGCTCTCGATCAACTGAATGCCTTTGCCGAGAAAGCCTACCGCCGACCACTTACCAACGCGGATCGGAAACCCATCCATGCGCTTTATGACAAGCGCCTTGCTGAAAAAGCCTCACCGCGACAGGCAGCGCTCGATGCCGTGAAGCTCATCCTTTGCTCACCGAGCTTCCTTTACCTCAGCGAGATCACCGACGAGTCCGCGAAAGCCCTCAAGTCTCACGACCTCGCCACCCGCCTCTCCTTTGCCCTTTGGGCCACACCACCGGATGAAGCGCTGCTCGCCACCGCAAAGTCCGGCAAGCTCACCGAGGACGCCGAGCTAAAAAAGCACCTCGAGCGCATGCTCAGCGATGAACGCATCAACGGCTTCGTGAACGGCTTCCTCGATAGCTGGCTGAATCTACGCGACCTCGGCTCTCAGCCACCGCCGCGAGAAGTCGTGCGCTCCTACTACGCCGAGGACCTGCCCAGCTCGATGAAGACCGAAGCGCGGCTGTTTTTCCGCGATTTGATCAAGACCAATGGCTCCGTTGTTGAGTTTATTGACTGTGACCACACCTTCGTGGACAAAAAACTCGCCAAACTCTACGAACTGCCTGAGGCAAAGACCCTGCGCCTAGCCGATGGCTTCAAAAAAGTCAGCCTGAAGGGCAACAACCATCGCGGAGGCCTGCTTGGCATGGCCGCCGTGCTCACCGTGAGTGCGAATGGCGTTGAAACCTCTCCAGTTACGCGCGGCGTTTGGGTCAGTGAAAACATCCTTGGAATTCCGCCGCCTCCGCCACCGGATGTCGTGCCTGCCATCGATCCCGATGTCAGCGGCGCCACGACCATTCGCGACCGCCTCGCCAAGCATCGTGCCGACGCTGCCTGCGCCGAATGCCATCGCAAGATCGACCCGCTCGGCTTCAGCCTAGAGGCCTACGATCCCGTGGGCCGCTGGCGCAATAAATACCCAGCCGCCAAGAAGAAGACCAAACCGGCTGAGATCGACACAACCGGCGAATTCCCCTCAGGCGAGCTCTACACCGACTTCGTCACCTTCAAAAAGGTCATCTACGACACTCGCGCCGATCATTTCACGCGCCACCTCATCCGCCAATTCCTCACCTACACCACCGGCCGCACCATGGAACTCAACGACGACCTCCTCATCGACCAACTCCACGCCAAAGTGAAGAAACAGGGCCTTGGTCTTAAAACCCTGATGGTCGAATGTTTGATGAGCGAGGTGTTTCGCTCAAGGTGAATGCCTCATTTCACTGTTAAATCGGCATTATGCTTCTCTGGGGATGACTTTGGCTACGAGTGCAACGTTCAGTCGCTGTAACCGCACAGCCGCAGCTTCCTTTGTTTCGAAACAAAATGACGCCTAAGGTTGCGTAACTTTTACGCAATGCTGAGCCGAAACATTCGTTTCCAATCCATGTGGCGATTCCATCTCTTTCTTTTCTCTCTATGTGCTCTTAGTTCGTTACGCTCAGCTGAAAAGCCCAACATCATCGTGATCATGGCCGACGATCTTGGCTACGGTGACATTGGATGCAATGGCGCGACGGCATTGAAGACACCTAACATCGACAAGCTAGCCGCTGAGGGAATGCGCTTCACGAACGGCTATTGCTCGGCTTCCACTTGCACACCGACTCGGTTTTCACTCCTTACCGGCACGTATGCCTTCCGACAAAAGAACACGGGCATTGCACCACCGAATGGTCCGGCGATCATTCGACCAAGGACGACCACTATTGCCTCCATTTTAAAAAAGGCAGGTTACTCTACGGCCGTAATCGGCAAATGGCATTTGGGTTTAGGTGAGACCGCACCGGATTGGAACGGTGAACTCAAGCCCGGGCCATTGGAGATCGGCTTCGATTACTGTCATCTATTGCCTACGACGAATGATCGTGTGCCACAGGTCTATGTGCAGAATCATCGCGTGCTCAATCTGGACCCGAAAGATCCACTCTGGGTGGGCACACGAGTGCCAGACGCAAATCACCCAACGGGCAGCATTCAACGCAGCACACTTAAAATGGACTGGAGTCATGGTCATAATGAAACGATCCACAATGGCATCAGACGTATCGGATTCTACACAGGTGGAATGACGGCGCGATTCCGCGACGAGGACCTGGGCGACGAGTGGATCAATCGCTCGAATCAGTGGATCGAAGCGCACAAAGACGCGCCCTTTTTCCTCTACTTCGCCAGCCATGACATCCATGTGCCGCGTATGCCGCACGAGCGCTTCCAGGGCAGCACAACTCTAGGTTTTCGTGGTGACTGCATCGTCGAATTTGACTGGTGTGTAGGTGAGCTGATGAAGACCCTGGATCGTCTAAAACTATCCGAAAAGACACTGATCGTGCTTTGCTCTGACAATGGTCCAGTTCTCGATGATGGCTACAAGGATGATGCGGTGGAAAAGCTAGGCACCCATGAACCGGCAGGCCCCTTCAGTGGCGGAAAATACAGTGTGCTTGAAGGTGGCACACACACACCGTTCATCACTCGCTGGTTAGGCCGCATCAAGTCAGGCGTGTCGGATGAAGTGGTTTGCACAATCGATCTAGCTGCCAGCGTTGCCGCGCTAACCGGCACCGCTTTGACTGATGACTCCTGTCTAGACAGCCAAAACGTCCTCCCTGCCCTGCTGGGTGAATCTGACGCAAAAGGCCGTGATCACCTCCTTCAACAAGACAACGGCGGCATCAATTTCGGCCTGAGAATGGGCGACTGGAAACTCGTGCGCATGAAAACCAAAGGAAAGTCCCAGGCCAAAGTAAGCCGTAAAGAACGCGCGAATGAGGAGGGGCTTCACTGGCTGTATCATCTGCCCGATGATCCAAGTGAAATGAAAAATGTAAGCACTAAATATCCCGATAAACTCAAGGAGATGATCAGTAAGCTAGATGAAGTCATCGCCACAGGTCGGAGTCGAAAATAAAGACTATTCAGCCATGATTATTGTGCCATAGCAAGTTGGCCAGATCTTTTCTTCTACATGTCTCTCCCCCGTTTCGCTCTTCGCCATCCCTGGACCATTATCGTTACGATCGTGGCGATTCTGCTCGGGTCATGGATAGCCATGCAAAAGATGGCGCGAGATGTCTTTCCGCCTCTAGGGATTCCGACAATCTACGTCGCGCAGCCCTATGGCGGCATGGATGCAGCACAGATGGAAGGCTACCTGACCTACTATTACGAGTATCATTTTCTTTACATCGCTGGGATCGAGCATGTGGAGTCAAAGAACATCCAGGGAGCCTCGATCATGAAGCTTCAGTTTCATCCCGGCACCGACATGTCAGCCGCGCTATCTGAAACCATTGCCTATGTGAACCGCAGCCGCAGCTTCATGCCGCCCGGCACGCCCGGCGCCTTCGTGACTCGCTTTGATGCCGGAAGCGTGCCCGTGGGTAATCTCGTCTTCTCAACGGAGAATCCCACGCGCACGGTCGGGCAGATGCAAGACGCCGCATTAAACATGGTGCGCCCGCTGTTTGCCACGCTTCCTGGAGTGAGTGCGCCGCCCCCCTTCGGAGGCAGTGCCCGCACCATTTTGATCCAGGTGAAGCCTGATCGCCTCCGCGCTTATGGTTTGTCACCGGATGACGTCGTCAAAGCGATGACCGAGGCCAACACGATGAGCCCCAGCGGCAATCTCGCGCTGCCCAACAGCTACCCCATCGTTCCGACGAACGCTGTCGTGAAAAACATCCAGGACCTCGCTGCCGTGCCGCTGAAGGTCACCGACAAAGGCGCAGTCTATGTCCGCGACATCGGCGAAGTCAGCGACGGCAGCGATCTCACCACCAGCATTGCTATCGTGAACGGCAAACGAACCGTTTACATGCCCGTCACGAAGCGCAGCGACGCCTCCACGCTCAGCGTCGTCGAGCTTGTGAAAGAGAACCTCGGCAAATTCAAAGCCGCCTGCCCCGAGGACATCAACGTCACCTTCGAGTTCGACCAAAGCCCTTGGATCATACGCGCCATCGACGATCTTATCAAAGAAGGCCTGCTCGGTGCCACGCTTACCGGCCTCATGGTTCTCATCTTCCTGAAAGATCTGCGTAGCGCCTTCATTGTCGTATTAAACATCCCCATCGCCATAGCCGCGGCTGTTTTGGCACTTTGGATCGGTGGATACACGATTAATCTCATGACGTTGGGAGGCTTGACTCTTGCTGTTGGAATTTTGGTCGATGAAGCCACTGTCGAGATCGAGAATATTCATCGCAGGATGAAACAAGGCAGCGGTCACAGCCTGCGCCGCATTGTTTTAGACGCCTCCGAAGAAACCATTGGCCCGCGCTCGCTGAGCATGCTGTGCATCCTCGCCGTCTTTGTGCCTAGTTTCTTTATGACCGGCGCCGCAAAGGCTCTCTTCATGCCACTTTCACTCGCGGTGGGTTTTGCGATGATCGCATCGTATTTGCTGTCGAGCACGCTTGTTCCCATACTCAGCATCTGGTGGCATCGAGAGCCGAAGATAAGACCTATAGGTCGCCTCGGACCTATTCGTGCTATCCTAAGTGCTGTGCAGGCTATGCGATATATTTTAGTCCCCGCCTATCTCGGTGGCACGGTCTTCGCCATCACGCTCTTCCTCCCCTTCCTCGGCACGGAGATTTTCCCGCAGATCGACGCTGGCCAACTCCAGGTCCGCCTTCGTGCCCCAACCGCCACACGAATCGAGACCACCGAGCAGATTGCTACCCGCACACTAGCCATCATCGGCGAGGAAGCCCCTATCGCGACCAGCATGGGCCTCATCGGCGTGCATGCGCCGAACTACCCCGTGAATCTCATCCACCAGTGGAACAGCGGCCCCGAGGAGGCTACACTGCAAATCCAACTCAAAGAAGATGGCAGCCGAATGCCCATCGCCGCGCTACGCGAAAAACTCCGCTCCCGGCTAGCCGCCGAGTTTCCCAGCGTTTTGTTCTCCTTCGAACCTGCCGACATCGTTTCGCGCGTCATGGCGCTTGGATCACCCACGCCCATCGAGGTCGCTGTGAGTGGCAAAGACTTCGCCGCTAGCCGCGCCCATGCTGAGCTACTCAAAGCCAAGCTCGCCGTGCTCAAAGACCTGCGCGATGTGCAATTTAGCCAGACACTCGACTATCCGAGCGTTGATGTGAACATCGATCGGGAACGCGCAGGCCTGCTCGGCGTAAAAATGAGCGATGCCACGCGTAGCCTCGTCGCCGCCACTGCCAGCAGCCGCTTCACAGTTCCCAATTACTACGCCGACCCCAAAACCGGCCAAAGCATGAGCCTGCAAGTGCAAGTGCCGCAGACGATGATGAAAAGCCTCGAAGACCTGCGCAACCTGCCCATCAGCGCCACCGAGAAACCGCCTGTGCCACTGCGCAACATCGCCAAAATCAGCGAAGGCAGCACCATCGGCCAATACGACCGCTATAACATGTCGCGCACCGTATCGGTCATCGCCAACCTGCACGATCAGCCGCTCGGCAGCATCGCCAAACAGGTCGAAAAAGTCATCGCCGACAACCCCGCGCCCACTGGCGTCAATGTCGCCCTCCGCGGACAAGTCCCGCCGATGAAGGAACTGCAAAGCGGCCTGCAAACCGGACTGCTCATCGCCATCGTCACCATCTTCCTGCTCCTCGTAGCCAACTTCCAAAGTCTGCGCCTCGCGCTCATCGTTCTCACCACCCTTCCCGCAGCCTTGCTCGGTGTCGTGCTCGCCTTGAAGCTCACCGGCACCACGGTGAACCTCCAGAGCTTCATGGGGGCGATCATGTCTGTCGGCGTCGCTGTCGCCAATGCCATCCTGCTCGTCACATTCGCCCACCGCGCCCAGCTCAGCGGCCTTAGCAAACGTGAAGCCGTCTTAGAAAGCGCCACCACACGACTGCGCCCCATCTTGATGACCAGCCTAGCGATGATCGCCGGAATGATACCTATGGCCTTCGCCAAATCGCAGACATCTCCTCTGGCTATTGCCACCATCGGTGGTCTCGCCTTGGCGACAGTCGCCACGCTCCTAGTGCTTCCAGCCGTGTATGCCCTTCTGGCATCTAAGACCGCGAAGAACGCCTCACTGGAACCTATCGACTAAATGAAGTTCACTCCTAAAACCCAAGCCGCAATCAAGTCACTCAAGCTCCAGACCAAGTTCCTTGAAGCAGAATATTACCCCGGCGCAGCAGATGAAGAAACTCGCCTGCGCTGCGAGAAGCGAGTGAATGCCTTTTTAGACAAGTGCGAGTCACTGCTCGCACGCAGCACCACGGACCGCGTTCTTTATCGCAGCGCCGAAGAGCTTCAGGAGCAATTTAATGAAGAGAACGCTGAGGAAACCGAACAAGTCGGGAACTACATCGGCGACTTCATGAAAATCGTCGGTCTCGATGACTGGACCGAGTTCGTTTAATTGAATACCGCCGCCCATGCGCCCACTGATCTTCCTCACTCTCACGACACTCGTTGGAGCCATCGAACTCCCTACTACGAAGCCTACCACAGGAATCATCCAACGCTGGGTTTCCCTGCCCGCTACGCTTGCGCCTTGGCAGCAGGCCACGCTGCACGCTAAAGTCACCGGATACATCGCCAAGATCAGCGTGGATATTGGCGATGCCGTCAAAGCAGGCCAAGTCCTTGCAACGCTCGAAGTACCCGAACTGCAAGCCGACATCGCCAAATCTAAGGCCGAGGTCACAGCGGCCAGCATCGAAGTGAATCGCCTATACGAAGCGCGAGAAAAGTCTCCTGATCTCGTCCTGCCACAAGCTGTCGATGATGCTGAAGCCAAGCTCTCCATCGCCAAGGCCGGACTGGAGCGCAGCGAAACACAGATCCAGTTTGCGACACTCAAAGCCCCATTCGATGGCATCATCACAGCTCGTTTTGCCGATCTAGGCTCGCTCGCCACCGCGAACACGACGAAGCTCCTCGAAATCACTGACTTCAGCACTCTCCGACTGCAAATCCCAGTCACCGAACTCGAAACTGGCCTCGTCACCGTCGGCAAGCCAGTGAAAGCTCAAATCGATGCCTTCGGAGCCATGCCCATCGAAGCCAGCATCAACCGCATTGCCTATACACTCGATCCAGCCACTCGCACGATGCTTACTGAGGCCGATTTGAAAAATCCCGATCTCAAACTCCGCCCCGGCATGTATGCGATGTCAAAGATTGCCGTCGAAAAACATGAAGGTGCGATGATCATTCCCGTTGCCGCTCTCGTCATGGAAAAGACTAACGCATTTGTGTTTAAACTGATGGAGGGTAAAGCCATCAAGACCGCCGTGAAACTTGGCTTCAATGACGGTATGAATGTTGAAGTGCCAGAGCTGAAGATTGATGACGTTCTCATTGTTCCAGGAACCGTTGCTTTGACAGACAAACAGGCCATCATCGCCAAACCCTGATTCGCAACTAGATGAAACTGTTCTTTTTCCTCCTCGTAGCCACACTTACCACGGCAAGTCCAGTCCACGTCGATCTACCGACAGTCATGAAGCTCGCGGGTGCGAATAATGATGAGATTCAACTCGCGCGGGTCAAACATACAGAAACGCTAGCGGAATCAAAACTGGCTTGGCAGCGTTTTTGGCCAAGTTTGACGCTGGGCGCAAACTATCGCCGAACAGATGGCAATGTGCAGGACATCGCGGGTGCAGTGTTTGATGTCAGCAAGCAACAGTATAGCTTGGGACCGAACCTCATGATCGATTGGTCCCCAGGGGACATGTATTACTCAGCGCTCGCGGCCAAGCAACGCGCGCAGGTGGCCGAACAATTGGCCGAAAAAGCACGGCGAGACATCGTCACTGGAGCTACAGATCGATACTATGCGCTCCTTTCCGCGGAAGCTGCACTAGCTATTTTAGAAGATGATCTGCGGCTCACGCAGGATTATGAGAAGCAGATCGGCGGGGCCGTGAATGCAGGCACGGCTTTCCGTGCGGATTTACTCCGAGTGAAAACTCAAGTCAGTCGCGAAAAGCTATCCATTCGTCAGCATCAGGAAAAACGCGATCTAGGGGCCGCTGCCCTGGCTGAAATCCTGAGGCTACCTGCTGACACCGAGCTGCGGCCTGCTAAAGCGGACCTCATTCCCGTGCGCCTAGTGGATCGCAAAACCAGCATAGCCACACTCATTTCTCAAGCCACCCAGCATCGACCTGAGATGAAAGCAGCAGGCGCGGTTAATAGTGCAGCTGCGTTGGAAAGTAAACGTGCCCGCTTAGCCCCAATCATCCCTAATGTGCAAGCTGGTTATGGTTTCGGTGGCCTTGGAGGCGGCTTTAATGGGGAACTTGGCAATTTTGATGACAGCCAAAACATGTCTATTGGTCTTGGCTGGAAGATTGGCCCAGGAGGTCTCTTTGATAAGCAGCGCCAAATCATCGCCGGCGCGCAAGAAGAGGCTACTCAGCTCCAGGCCGGAAAAATCAAGGCTGCCATCGGACGTGAGGTTGTGCAGGCCGCAGCAAAGTCACAGAGCTCCCATGATCAAATTTCCATCAATGATGAAGCCGTGGCCGCTGCAGAAGAAATGGTCAAGTTAGCCAAAGAACGACAAGCCAGTCAACTGGGCGTTGTGCTCGAGTATTTACTAGCTCGAGAAGAACTCACCCGTGCCAGACAAAGCCGCGTCTTGGCTGTCACAGAGTTCAATATAGCTCAGCATGAACTCAAACACGCTATAGGCAAGTAGCCTTCCCTGAGCGCGCAGACCTTAGTGTCCGCCGCTATCTTCATCCGGCTCACGTTCAAGGAAGCGCATTGCATGATCAATGAAGCGTAGAGGCACATCGTCGGTTGGACCGTTACGATTTTTAGCGAGGATGAGAACCGCTTGGCCCTTCTTTTTAGCCTCGGTCTCTTCATCACCAACTTCCATCTTACCACCGGCATAATCTTCGCGAGTGAGAAGTCCTACCATGTCCGCATCTTGCTCGATGGAGCCCGATTCGCGAAGATCTGAAAGCACAGGCCGCTGTCCCTTACGGGATTCGACAGATCGGTTTAACTGAGCGAGAACAATGATTGGGACGTTCAGCTCTTTAGCCAGACCTTTGAGGCCCGCGGAGATTTCTGCAATTTCGATCTGACGATTGTCTTTAGCTCGGCGACTGCTGGACGTCATGAGCTGAAGATAGTCGATCATGATCATTTTAATATCATGCTGTTTCTTCATGCGACGTGCTTTGGCACGCAGTTCAAGAACATCCAGACCCGCTGTTTCATCGATCAAAATATTAGCCTTTTGCAGTTCACGCGTAGCCTTAGCTAGGGCTTCTTGTTGAGCACGGGAGAGCAACCCTCTTGAGAGATCCTGCATGGAAAGCTGAGCCCGGGAGACCAGGAGACGACGCACTAGCATCGTAGCACTCATTTCCAAACTGAAGACCGCACAAGGATGCCCGCACTCGACTGAAATGTGCTCAACGATATTCATGGCCAAGGATGTTTTCCCCATGGAAGGACGAGCCGCGATGATGAACATTTCCCCACCCTGAAGTCCACTACTCATAGCATCTAACTTACTGTAACCCGTGGAAAGCCCGCGCAGTTGCCCGGGATGCTCTATCATGTACTGAATTGAATCGATCGCCTCATTCACATGTGAGGCAAGCGTTTTGACGCCGTCCTCTTTTCCGGTCGATTCACGCACGGCGAGCACGCGCTGCTCAGCATGGTCAATGAGCGTGCTGACATCTTCATCAAGCTGCTCTTTACCAAACTCATAGCTCTGGTGAATATTCAGCGAGCAAGCATGAATGAGTTGCCTGAGGATGTGCTTATCCGAAACGATCTTCTTGTAATGTGTATAATGCGACGGACTGGGAACAAAGGTGAATAACTCAGTAATCGCCGCAGGGCCACCGACACGTTCAAGGAGCCCCTGATCACGCAGCGCATTCGTCACCATCACAGGATCAATGGGCAGATTCTTATCGTAGAAATCCAGCAGTTTTTCGTAGATCGTTCGATTGGCCTCATGATAAAAAGCCGCTACAGGGAGCATCACTCGACTCTCACTCAATCGCTCATTCGGATCTTGGAGCAAACTGGACAAAACACCCTTTTCGGCTTCATCTGAGAAAGGTAAGGCGCGGTTGATATTAGCCAGCAATTCCTCTGCCGTGGGTATCTCATTGCGCTTGCGACCAAAGGGGTTGACCTGCTTGGTTGCTTCCGCCTTAACGGGTAGCTCGCCTGGCGAAGCGGCGGATTGAATAAGATTGGAAGCGGACTCCATGGGAATCAAAGTAAGACAGGCGAAGGAATGAGAATACAATCTGAGCAACTCATAAAGTTCTGTGAATGACTTGTGAATAAGTCAGCTTAAGATCGAACATCACTCGATTTATCCCATGCCGGAAACCTTCACCTCATTTATGGCCAGAGCACTGCATGATCCGCAGCGTGGCTACTATGCTCGGCGTGTTCAAGCCATTGGTGCGAAGGGCGACTTTTCCACCTCAGCAACGCTTTCGCCCCTGCTCGGACAGGCCATCGCTCACTGGCTCAAGGAAGAATCCAAAACCATGCCCGAAGTGCGCCACATCATTGAGATCGGTGCTGGTAATGGACAGCTTATGCAGACGATCCAGCAATCTTTAGGCTGGTGGAAGCGACAGCGTTTCCAGTGGCATATTGTCGATACTTCAGAGAGCCTTCGCGAGCAACAACGACTGCGCCTAGGCAAGAAAGTAAAATGGCACACCGACCTAACGGATGCTCTGAAGACCGTTGGGGGCAAGGCTTTTATCTATCACAATGAATTGCTGGATGCCTTTCCCGTGATTTTACTTCAATGGCAAAACCATCAATGGTTCGAAGTTTATGTGGAGCTTAAAGGCAACTGCGCCCAAGAAATGCTCAAAGTTCATTCCCTCACAGCATTAGATCTAGCTGATTTTAGTGTTTTCCAGCAGTCGCCAAGATCAAAGGATCAACGCGTGGAGCTGCATCTTTCGGTTCGTGATTGGCTGCGCAATTGGGCACCCGTCTGGGCTCAGGGATCCATGCTAACCGTGGATTATGGAGACCTCTTTCCAGCACTGTATCACCGCCACCCTCAAGGAACGCTACGCGCTTACTTGCTGCACCAGCGATTAAACGGAACCGACATTTATCAAAACATCGGACGGCAAGATATCACTGCCGACATTAATTTCACGGACTACCGAAAATGGACTCAAGCCTTTGGCTGGGACGAAATCACTTTTCAAGATCAAGCCTCGTTTATTGGTGCAAGAACCAAGTCTCCAAGCGGTCAGCTCATGGACCTTGACGGAGCTGGAGGAGCCTTCAAAGTTGTGACTCATCGCAAGCTTTTTAAGTAGGCCACAAGATCCAGCAATTCATTCTCGGACATTGTCTGGTCTAAGCCCATGGGCATCAGGCTGGTCGTAAGTATGACATCAGCGATGATCTCCTGATGCACCAGTGTGCGCTCCTGGCCGGCAATATCTACGATGAGCAATCCATCAGCTGTATGACTCTTAATTAGCCCCTGGCTTTGTAGTCCATCTCTGGTTTCAAAGATGTGTGCCTCATAATCACGAGCTAACGTGTTACTGGGAAACAGAATGCTTTCCAAAAGATCCCGCTCAGTTCTGATGGCGCCGATCTTGGATAAATCAGGCCCAATGGAACGTCCAGCATCAGCGATCTTATGACAAGCCACGCAGCTCCCCTTCCCCCGTTTAAAATATTCGGCACCTTTAGCCACATTTCCAGAGGATGCAGCTTGATCGGCGAGTGTACTCAATTGACGTTTTTTCATTTCCGTCCCAGCGACCGCTCTTTCATAAGCAGGATGAATCAAGGATTCAAAAATCTCAGGCGGAAAATCGGCCAAAGCTGTTCGATATAAACTCTCCTGCTGACTGGCAATGGCAGGATTTTTAGCGATCTGACTAGCAAGCAAATGTGCGAGTTCAGGAGACTTATGACGCCGCAGCAAAGGTAACAGCGTTTTGAGTTCGACCGGACCCACGATGGCCATGACTGGAGCTACTTGCGCCATCTGTTCTGAGGTCAGAGAGGCAGCTGCGATCATGGTGGAAGCCTGAATTTTCGCTGCGGCGCTTGATGCGGCATCTTCCAGCACAGTCCTCACCATCTCAAAAGTTCCACCCGTTAACCGTAGGGCCTTCAGAGCATCCAGAGCTTTCAATCGCAGTGAAAGCGGATGACTGGAATCAGCCGCGAAAGCTTGCAAAGCCACATCGAACTGGGCAGATTTCTGTTTTTTGATTGCTTCGAAAAGTAGAGGTGTTGGCAACTTCGCCAGCAATTGCTCCAGTGGAGCCATCCAATCATCCACAGATAGAGTTGCTGTCTGCGCAGCTAAAACCTCCAAACCCACGTTCTGAACCACTTTAGAATCATGCACGAGTAGGGCTGTGACGAGTGCCTGAGTCTTAGGTCGACTGATCAAAGCGCTACAATAGCTCCGCAAAGCTTTCGCACGTTGCGAAGAAAAGTTTTTTTCTTTAAGCCAGACTTGTAATTCTGCAGTCACCCAATCATCAGCATGAGGGTAATTGACAACAATGTTCAACGAGACACGAGCAAGGTCTGCATCGGTAGAGTCGAGATGCTTTGTTGCGAGACCTACTCGCAATCTCATACTGTCCGCATCATCTGCGATAAAGCCAGCCAACATTCGACGAAGGGCGATAGGATTTGTTTCTGACTGAAGTTCCTGCAAAGAGATCGCCAATAGATTCAATCTCTGAGCTGCCAGAATCAAGGTGTGCTCAAAAGCTGGATCAAGGGGTTCACTCATCCTTTGACGCAGTTCTCGGCCCAGCTCTTGCCATTGAGGATTCACGGCCTCATTTATTTTCATCCCTGAAGGAGTCTCTTGAACCAAGCGCTCTAAGGCTCGTCTTTGCAAGGCAGGCTCTTTGGACCGCAAATCACGGAACAACGATTGAAGATCAAACGTCTGATCCACCGAACTTTTCACCCATCTTTGATCTAGTTGTTCCGGTGTAATCCGATACACAGCCCCTAATAGATCTGACTTTGCGATCAAACTACTAGGACAGCCAAGCCTAAACCAGCCGCCAGTATCGATGAGGAGTAGCGATCCATCTCTAGGATCTTCCAGAACATCGGTGAAATGAATGTCTGGATCGTGGAGTTTCAGAAACTCATTCTCTGTGGCTTTATATGCACTACCGTCTGGTATTATCTCCATACGCACCAAACGCTGAGTATTGAAATGCGTGACCATGAAGCTCATTCCAGCTGACGGGTAACTTTTCCAAAAACAACAACCGCTGACAGCTACATGACCGAAGTTATGCATCACGGGCATATGATTCAAAGTACGAGGCAGATGTGAGATGGCCTGCATCTGATCAGCACGCTCATAGACACCGCCATAGAGCCAATGCATGAGCGTATCTCCGCGCGGCTGATTGAAATAAAGATTTTGCACGCCAATGATATCGCCCTCAGGCGTGAAATCGACCTCGACCGGATTGTCACCACAACCTAGAGAATGCCATTGAACATCGGCACCATCTGGCTGGCAGCTCCAGATGCCGCAAGCTTTCGACTCATCCACCAGAGACCCGTTTTTTTGAACGACCTTGTGTCCTTTGCGGCCGTGACACCAATAAAGACGGCCATTCGGATGCAAAAACGGACCGTGTATATCTGCTGCATTGCCTGTATAATCAAAGCCTGTCACGATCTCCTCTCGTTTATCAGCAACACCATCTTCATCGGTATCAGTCAGCTTCCAGATGGATGGAGGTGATCCCACATAGAGGGATCCATTAAGCCAGCAGGCTCCTTGAGGAAAAGTCATCTTGTCCGCAAAGATCGTGCTTTTATCGTAGCGACCATCTTTATTTGTATCCTCAAGCATGAGGACACGGTTCGGTGGATTGGCCTCGAGTTCCGACTTACTCCAATTGACGCCCACAGCATCGCCAAGAAACAGGCGCCCCCGATTATCCAAGCATCCCATCATCGGATGGGTGACCAACGGCGCTGCCGCTGCCAGAGAGAAGAAATACCCCTTCTGCAGCGTAGCCTCAGGAAGTTTTGGCTCAACGTGAGACACCTCAATAGTAACAACCAACGGACGTTCAGCTGAAGTAGGAAGTCTGGCCGGTGATTCTAACGCCAAAGAGGGCAAAGCAACGAAAACCACAAAGTGAGAAAGCCATTTCATCAGACCATTCAATACCCCGATGAACGACTCTTTATTGCAACAAACCGTCAAGCTCTTATCGATGGGTAACTGCGCGCCAACTTTGCTTAGTGAGATATTTGCCAATGATGTTTGATGCAGAACCTGTTGGCGCTGTTTCTCTGCGGTCTCTTGCGTCTTCGTAGCTTTTCCGTTGTCCCCCAGCGATTTCGCAAATCTGTCTGTGTTTTCACAAGTATCTGCGGCGGCGTAAAATCAACCGGCAAATCGATAGCCAAAACTCAGTAAAGAGTAAGAGCATCCTCTGCAATTAGCCTTGAAACGGGAATGGAAGGTCGTTGAGTTGCGCTAGGGCTTGGTTTCACAAGGATTCTTCGACTCGAAGCGGCTGTGTCTTGAGTGACACTGCCCGAGAGGCGAAAAGCCTTGTGGAATCAATGACAGATGCAAATCGGCGGTCAGCCATTCACGTTTTAAGGATTAGCAGCGTGAGGCCAACCAATGATGTCCAACGAAATACACGATTCGTGCAGTTATGAGACATAGAAAATTCGAAGTCTGCATGCAAAAAAAGCGGCTCCGAGGAGCCGCTTTCTACAAAGGTTTAGATATGCCGTATCCTCATTTAGAGGAAGTGTAAACACCTTTGGCACTGGTTTCTGCAGCAGGTGCAGAAACGGCCGCCATGGACGGCATGGGTCGACGCCAGCCTGAGCCAGGGAAGGCACCATCAGTGTATTGATCATTAAGGCTACCCACCATGTAAGACTTGGTGTCACGGACAGTGCAGCGGAGAAGTCCACCGAAGATGCCTTGAGTGGTGCGATCCCACACATTGGAATAAGTCTTCATAGCTCCACAAACGACAGTTCCACCCATGTGCAGACCGCGCTGAACACCATTCAGACCAAGATCGGTAGTATCATAGAGTTCGTCATGAGCATACTGGGTTCCTTGATCGCCGATGTCATACACGGTTTCTGTCACACGGTTGGCTTCTTTTCGCACGATATTACCGCCACGGCGTGAACTGCGGAAGATGGTATTGGAGTAGTTACGTGTTTGACGGGTTCCGACAGCAGTGACGTAATCCGAAGAATCCTCGGTCACATCTAAGGTAGAATCAGCACTTTGGTCAACGACTTGATGAGGATAGGAAAGGCCCTTGTTGGTGTAACGAGTCGAATACTTGGAAACAGGCTTCGAAGGACGTTTGTTGAAGGCCCACCATTTACGGGGAGCCTCTTCTTCCACCGCCACAGTCTCGACCGGAGCGGAATACTTTCCGCCAGTCACTGGCAAAGCGGTAGGAGCACTCGCGGTTGAAGAAGAACTTGTGGATGAGCACGAAGCAAGGAGTGGGAGGAGTGTCAGCAGATAATATTTATTCATATCGCGTTGTGAGAATGTCTGATTGGGATGTTTATGTCAAAATTAAAGTGGAAAATGTGAAGAAAACTGAATCTTCAGCTTTCACCACTAGCAATGAGTTGGGCAATAACGTTGATATCTTCGAGGGTCGTAGTGTCTCCTTTAATGATTTCGCCCGCCGCAATCTGCTTGAGTAAACGACGCATAATTTTGCCAGAGCGTGTCTTTGGAAGAGCCACAGCAAAGCGGATTTCATCGGGGGTCGCTACGGGGCCGATCACTTTACGAACATGTTTTTTGAGATCATTGGCTAACTCACGGTCAGCGACAATACCTTCCTTGACGGTGACAAAACAAACCACGCCCTGCCCCTTCATCTCATCTGGACGCCCCACAACGGCAGATTCGGCAACGGATGGATGCGAAATCAGCGCACTTTCGACCTCGGCTGTGCCTAGACGATGTCCGGCTACATTGAGGACGTCGTCGATGCGTCCAATGATCCAAATGTTTCCCTCTTTGTCTTTTCGGGCACCATCACCGGCAAAATACCAGCCTTTAAAATCACTCCAGTAAGCATCTTGATAGCGCACTTTATCACCCCAGATTCCTCGCAGCATCGATGGCCACGGCTTGCGGATCACTAGTTTGCCTTGTTCGCCGACACCGACTTCTTTTCCTAAATCATCCACGATTGCCACATCCACGCCAAAAAATGGCAGTGTAGCCGTGCCAGGTTTCGTGGGGGTGGCTCCAGGAATTGGCGTAATCATGTGACCACCCGTTTCTGTCTGCCACCAGGTATCGACGATCGGGCATCTCCCGCCACCAACTTTGTTATGATACCACATCCAAGCTTCCGGATTGATCGGCTCACCTACGGTTCCCAGGAGGCGCAGGCTGCTTAAATCGTGCTTCTTGAGCCAATCATCTCCCCATTTCATGAAGGAGCGGATGGCGGTCGGCGCAGTGTAGAAAACAGTGACTGCGTATTCTTCGATAATCTTCCAGAAACGATCGTTCTCAGGCCAGTTTGGAGCTCCCTCAAACATCAAAGACGTGGCTCCCATGGCCAATGGGCCATAGACCATATAACTATGCCCAGTGACCCAACCGATGTCTGCAGTGCACCAATAAACATCGTCATCACGTAGATCGAAGACATATTTAGAGGTCATGTAGGCATGCAACAAGTAGCCGCCAGTTGTGTGCAGAATACCTTTTGGTTTTCCTGTGCTGCCGCTGGTATATAGAATGAACAGTGGCGACTCCGAGTCCATTTCCACCGGTTTACAGTGAGCATCCACATATTCCAGCTCACGATTCCACCAGACATCGCGACCTTCTTCAATATGAACGTCCTGCCCCGTGCGCTTGTAAACGATCACGGTTTCCACAGGTGTGTCATTGCCTTTGAGGGCATCATCCACATTTTTTTTGAGCGGCACAACGGCTCCGCGACGATATCCGCCATCGGCAGTGAGAATAATTTTAGCTCCGCAGTCGAGAACACGGTCTTTAATCGATTCAGCACTGAATCCACCAAAGATGACGCTGTGCATCGCTCCGATGCGCGTGCAGGCCAGCATCGCGATGGCGGCCTCAGGGATCATCGGCATATAAATAATGACGCGGTCACCTTTCTTCACCTTATTCCGCTTCAGAACATTGGCAAATCGACACACTTCGCGATGTAACTGCTGGTAGGTCAGCACACGTTTTTCACCCGGCTCGCCTTCCCAAATAAGAGCGGCTTTTGTTTTGCGTGAACCTTCGAGATGACGGTCTAGGCAGTTTTCGCTTACATTGAGTTTGCCACCGACAAACCATTTGGCATTGGGGCACTTCCAATCCAGCACTTTAGTAAAAGGTTTGGTCCACTTCAGTTCCTTAGCCTCACGACCAAAGAACTTATCCGGCTGCTTCAATGACTCGTCGTACATCTTTCTATATGCAGCCATACTTCCGATTCGCGCTTTCTTGGAGAACTCGGCACTGGGTTTGAAAACCATGTCCTCGGTGGCCGTGCTCTTGGAGGCGCTCTTGCTGGGAGCTTTGATAGATTTTTTAGCGGCAGATTTAGCGACTTTCTTTTGACTCATGGCGTTTGTGGATATGGCGGGGACGGAAAAAGCTAAGCCTACATGCGGCAGAGAGCCTCTGGCAATCAAAGAGTGTAAAACAGAATAAAATACAGCGTAGCGATCTTAGTAGCTGCCTTTATCTAGGCCCCAACAGGCGACTCAAGATACTCTACCGTGCCTTGCTGCTAGTTCCGATTGGGCGTTCGATTCTCCGGCTGCCAAGTATGTAAGTGAATGGATTCGATTCACGCACATTTGAGATACCGTAGAGATCAATCAACGGCTGAATTCACGTCAAGTCGGACAAAATTCAAGAGTTCTTCAGTTGTCATGTCGGATAGCATTTTGTCTGCACCTAGACCATCACTAATCAGGTCACTGGCTAAACGCATCTTTTCATCTATCATCAAATCAATCCGCTCTTCGATCGTGCCTTGGCAAACGAACTTGTGCACGAAGACATTTTTCTTCTGACCGATACGGAAAGCGCGGTCTGTGGCCTGATTTTCCACGGCCGGATTCCACCAGCGATCAAAATGAATGACATGGCTGGCTGCGGTGAGATTTAGTCCCGTACCACCGGCCTTCACGCTGATGATCATAAAGGGTGGCCCGTTAAGCTTCTGAAACGACTCCACTAATAAATGACGTTTTTTCACAGCCGTGCCTCCGTGTAAAATGACACCTTGGCGACCAAAGACCGAGGCTACGAAACGCGCTAAAGGATCACAAGTCTCCTGAAACTGCGTAAAGATTAGAACGCGATCACGTCTTTCTGCAAGTTCTGAACAGATCTCTCCCAAACGAGTGAATTTCCCGCTGTCTTCGAAATTCCAGGCACCATCACCATTCCACTGACTGGGATGATTGCAGATCTGCTTAAACTTAATCAGGAAGCCAAGCACAAGCCCCTGACGCTTAATCGGCTCCATGTCCTTATCCGCCAGCACCTTCGCCAGTTGATCGACCAGCTTGGCGTAGATAGTAGCCTGTCGTTTTGTGAGTCCACAATAGACCTTTGTTTCAATCTTATCAGGCAAATCCGCGATGATGTTACGATCCGTCTTCATCCGTCGCAGGATGTATGGCTTAACCAGACAACGTATCGGGGCAAAACCTTCGCTGGATTTGCCGCAACGTTTCACAGCGTCCAAAAATGCGCTAGAACCACCCAGAAGTCCTGGATTGAGAAAATCAAAAAGGCTCCAAAGGTCTCCTGGGCGATTCTCCACCGGTGTGCCAGTCAAGGCGATGCGGGTCTGAGTTTGCAGGCGCTTTACGGCTTTTGAACTTGCGCTACCAGGATTTTTAATTGCCTGAGCTTCGTCCAAAATCACCATTCCCCACTCATGACTCTGCCAAGACTCCGTTCGTTGAAGAAACTGATAAGTGGTCACCATGGCATCATAACCACGTAAGGCCTCCTTGGGATGGCTAATAGCGAAGTCCAAACTCTTGCGTGAAGTGACCGAAGGATGCGCGATGAACAACCTTAAATCAGGGGCAAAGCGCTTCACCTCTGAACGCCAGTTACCTACTAGGGAAGCTGGGACAACGAGCAAGGCGGGTGCTTTGGCGTGCTTTTGCCGATCTAAAAGCAGTGCAATGACTTGCAGTGTCTTTCCCAGTCCCATGTCATCGGCCAGACAAGCCCCCAACCCCAAATGGGTCATGAACTTCAACCAACCAAAGCCCTTCAATTGATAGGGCCGCATCGTGGCACACAGATTTTCTGGCGCTGTCACAGCCACTGGTTCACGCATTTGATCCAGCATCTCGGCGAGTTTTTTACCAGCCACCACTTCACTCCAATCATACAGCATCTGCGTGATGCCTTCTGCTTCTGCCGATTGCTGATCCGTCCATCCTGCGAGAAGTCTCATGCCATCTAAAAAACCTAGGCCTCCCTCACAAGCCGCGTATTGCACCTTCTGCCAGTGCGCCATCACTTGCTGCAATTGCACGCTATTAACTTCCACCCATTTGCCACGCAGAGAAACCAAACCGGTTTCAGAACTGAGCAGCTTTTCCAACTCCTCCGGGGTCAGCTGCACACCATCCAGACTTTGCTCCATTTTAAAAGTCAACAGCGCTCCCGCATGAAGCGACTGCTTCTTTGGCGCATCAATCGTAACCGATACCGCAGGGCGGCTCCCCTTCCCGCTGCGCCACCAGTCCGGCAATTTCATCACGATCCCGCATTCCTGAAACACGGTCGTATCTCGCAGCACGCGATAGGCCTCTTTGGCCGACATTGCCATCGGAGTGAAAAGTCGCTTTGACTCCAACCACTCACGCAACAATTGGGATTTTTCAGCTGCTGTGCGAACCGGTGCTAGCAAGGCCGTCATAGCGGCTTGATCCTTTTGACCAGCATACATCTGCAATGCTCGTGCTAAGGGCAAATGCTGCGGCTGGCCACTGACACTCAGCTTCTCGGTAAATGTCGCTAAAAAGGCAAAAGGCCGCTGCATGTCTGTCTTATTTTCCGCCAGATGAAACGTCACACGCCCCACCACCTGCCAAGCCGGACATTCCTGACGCAGCCAAGTTTCCACCCCCTCTTTGGCCAAGAGTGCGATGTATCTTCCCAGATCTGTCCACCAAGACTCCAGGAGTTGCACATTTACGTACTCGACTCCCGCAAAAGGTGGCGCTGAGGCCACCAGCGACTGCCGATCCTCCAGCGCTGGAGTCACCGTCTTCAAAGCATCTTCGGTTTGGCAAAGCCGGGCAAAAAACAGCTTTGCAAATCCACGCAACCAGAGCCAAGAAGGCTCCATATCGCTCGTCAGCAAATGCGTCGCCAGCAGTGTCAGCAGTTCGGCCGATGATCCTACCTGAGCAAGCTTCTTCTCATAAGCCTGCACCGCCTCTCCTTCGCAGAGCAGGTGACCTTCAGGGGTGATTAGAGGAGTCAGCATGCCTTCACATACGCCACAGATCTGACAATCCGTAAAGGACTCTCTCCGCCAAGAAGATCTCACATTCACAGCTCATTGAGCTTGGCGGTCGATCGCTGCATGGCCTATTGAAGACTTCCGATCTACAGCAGACAGATAGCAGCACAGCCAACATTTCACTCACCCGGCAAAGGCTCCGTTGGCCAAGTTTCTCGCCATGGCAGCCCATAGGTATTCAAATCGGCCATAAACGGATCTGGATTGAGCTGCTCAATATTCCATACACCTGGCTGGCGATACTCGGCAGGATTGGTGAGCAATTGACGTGCAGCGATCATGGCGGGAACACCCGTCGTGTAGCTCACTCCCTGACTATTGGTCTCTGCATAGCATTCCTGATGATCACAAATGTTGTAAACATAGTAGCGCTTCGGCTGACCATCTTTCCCCAGACCTTCGATCCAGTTACCGATGCAGGTTTTGCCTTTCGTATCAGGGCCGAGTGAACCCGGCTCAGGAAGCAGTGTCTTCAAAAACTCGATGGGAATGATATCCACACCTTTGTGATTCACAGGATGAATCCCAGTCATGCCAACGTTTACCAGAACCTCCATGTGCTTGATGTAGGCGTCTCCAAAGGTCATCCAAAAGCGCGCACGACCGATATCAAAATGCTTGGTCAGCGACTCCAATTCCTCGTGGTACAGGCAATAAATATTCTTGGCACCAATGCCATCCGGAAAGGAAAAGCTGCGTTTGATTTCCAGCGGTTTGGTTTCCACCCACTGACCCTTTTCCCAGTAGCGTCCATTAGCCGTTACTTCACGAAGGTTGATCTCAGGGTTGAAATTCGTCGCAAATGCTTTGCCGTGATCGCCCGCGTTGCAGTCAAGAATATCCAGAGTATAAATCTGACTAAAATGATGCTTCATGGCATAAGCCGTGTAAACATTGGTGACACCTGGATCAAAGCCGCAGCCAAGAAGTGCTGTCAAACCAGCGGCCTTAAAGCGCTCCTGATAGGCCCACTGCCAGTGATACTCAAATTTTGCGACATCTCGAGGCTCATAATTAGCGGTATCAATGTAGTGCACACCTGCCTCTAAACAGGCATCCATGATCGTCAGATCCTGATACGGCAGAGCAACATTGATAACTACCTCAGGCTGAAAATTTTTGAGTAGCTTCACCAATTCCGGCACATTGTCGGCATCCACACCCGCCGTCTGGATTGGGCGCTTTAATTCCGCAGCAATCGCATCACATTTAGACTTAGTGCGACTGGCGAGCATGATCTCACCGAAGACTTCGGGAAGCTGTGCGCATTTATGAGTGACGACCCGGCCGACGCCGCCGGCTCCGATGATAAGGACTTTATGAGACATGATGAGTTAAACGAAACAGGTCGCGAGTCTAGCCGCTGTGGCAGGAATGCAACCTCGTTCGTGTGAAGAAGCCGATAAGCAAGCTTAGAAAATCCAGTTGCAAAAAGCCAAGTCACAACCAATAAACGCCCCGCGTGTTTTTGAACGCAGGGGACAGTCCGTGTGTCACATTGCCTCTCCCCTTCCATAACAACCCTAATAACCATGATAGCGACCCTATGATCCAAGTGCAAAACCTCCGAAAAGTGTTCGGCAGTAAGGTGGCGGTGGATGATGTATCATTCACTGTCGAAAAAGGCCAAGTTCTGGGCTTCTTAGGCCCCAACGGCGCAGGCAAATCGACCTCTATGAGAATGGTCACGGGCTACTTCCGCCCAACGGCTGGCTCAATCAAAATTGGTGGTGTCGACATGCTCGAAGAGCCTGAACTGGCAAAACGCAGCCTCGGCTACCTTCCAGAAAACGCCCCACTCTACTCAGATATGACCGTAGCCAGCTTCCTCGGCTTTTGCGCAGAAATGCGCGGCCTCAATGGCGCAGCCAAGGCAAAAGCGATCGACCGTGTTTTAGATCTCTGCTTCCTGCATAAGGTGCGTAACCAGAGCGTGGATACACTTTCTAAAGGCTATCGTCACCGCACCTGCTTCGCCCAAAGCATCATTCATGATCCTGAGGTTCTCATTTTGGATGAACCAACAGACGGTCTGGACCCGAACCAGAAGCATGAAATTCGCAACCTGATCAAGCACATGGGTGAAACCAAGGCGATCATCTTCTCCACCCATATTCTGGAAGAAGTCGAAGCTGCCTGCACACGCGCCATGATCATTGATCGCGGTAAAGTCGTGGCTGATGGCACGCCAGCTCAGCTCAAGAAGCTCGTTCCTGGCTGCAATACGCTCGACGAAGTCTTCCGCTCCATCACCCGCTCTGATTTGGAAAAATAAGACGGCACTCTTTCTCACAACCTTTTTAACATACTTCATCTTTCATCATGAAAAACAGAGATCTGGCCAATACGATGGCCATCTTTAAGCGGGAGTTCCTCTCCTACTTCAACTCGCCGGTGCTTTATGTCATCGTCGTTATCTTCCTTTTAGCTGCCATGGGCTTTGCGTTCTTCTTTGGGCGCTTTCTTGACTCGGACAATGCATCGCTGACTCAAGCTTTCTTCTTTTGGCACCCGTGGATTTACATCGTGCTAGCTCCAGCCGTGGGCATGCGCATGTGGTCAGAAGAGCATCGCTTAGGCACATTTGAACTGCTCATGACCATGCCTCTTTCTCCTTGGCAGGCAATCATTGGCAAGTTCATCGCTTCCGCACTTGTATGGGCCATTGGTCTTGCGCTGACCTTCTCCATCGTGCTGACGGTCTGCTGGCTAGGGGATCCCGATCCGGGCCCCATCATGACGGGTTATGCAGCCAGCTATTTGTACGCGCTTGGCTGCTTGGCTGTGACGAGCGCCGCTAGTGCTTATACCCGTAGTCAAGTGGTCTGCTTCATTGTATCTGTAGCGCTTTGCATCTTGCTGACACTGATCGGCTACCCTGGCATTGTGGACACAGTCGTCCGCACCCTTCCAGGTTCCTTAGAGTCGGTGGTGCGTTTTGTCAGCTATCTTAGCTTCATGGATCACTTTTATGAAATGTCGAAAGGCATCCTCGTCATCCGTGACGTCCTCTACTTCGTCTCAGTCATCGTCATAGCACTTGTCGTGACCAACATGGGCCTCCGTTCAAAGCGCGCCTAATCTCACTGAACGCCATTTTAACTCTCCGAGTCACTCTTTATGAATCTGAATAGCAAAGAAGGCACCGCAGGCATCACGGCCCTGCTGCTCATCGCCATCGTCGTCGCCGTGAACTTCCTGGTCGGTGGCCTAGGCTTCTTGAATGCCCGCATCGACTTGACCGAGGATCGGCTTTACACCCTCTCCAACGGCACTCGCAACATTCTGGAACGTCTGAATCCGGACGAACCAGTGACCATTCGTTACTACGTCTCAACCGAAGACCGTGTGATGCCTCCCGTTCTGAAATCCCATTCACGCACGGTTCAGGACTTACTTTTGGAATTTCAGAAGGCATCCAAAGGCAAGGTCATTCTGGAGAAATTAGCCCCAAATCCAAACTCCGAAGACGAGGACAAGGCTCGCGAGGACGATCTCCAAGGCATGGCCGTCAATCAAGAAGGTGACAACATCTATCTTGGCATGGCCATCCAATCGGCTGGCAAAAAGGAAGTGCTACCTTTCTTGAATCCCAATGAAGAAACCGCACTTGAATACAACATCTCCCGTGCCATCCAAAAGGTCTCCAAGACCAGCAAAACAGTTGTAGGCGTGATGAGCTCAATGCCGATCATGGGCTCCCCGATGTATCCTTATCAGCGTCAAAAAGGTCAAGAACCATGGATTCTTATTCAGCGTCTGCGCATGGACTATGAAGTGCGCGATATCCCGATAGCTTCGACTAGCATCGACTCTGACGTCAATGTTGTTGTTGTTGTCCATCCTGGGGACATCACCGAAGGCGCAGAATACGCCATCGATCAATTTTTGCTCAAAGGTGGCAAGGTAATCGCCCTTGTTGATCCGCAGAGCTGGATCGCCCAGGCATACAGCGGCCAACCAAACCCAATGACGGGTCAACCCGGAAGCCAGATCAACCCGGCCTCCGACCTTCCTAACCTCTTCAAGAGCTGGGGAGTGGCCTACAATAAGACCAGTGTCGTTGCTGACGTAAACTACAAGAGCATCATGCAAGGTCGGCAAAACCCGACCGCATTACGCCTGCCTAAAGAGGCTTTGAACAAAACTGACCGCGTCACCGCAGATCTCCAGTCCATGCTCATGATGGGCGCTGGCTCCTTTGACCTGCAAAAGAAAGACGGCGTCGAGTACACCACCCTGATCACCTCATCTGAGGCCAGTGAAATGATCGACAATACCGCTGCTGAAAAACTGCGCAGCCAAAATCTGGAAAACTTCAATCCAAGTGGTAAGAAACAAATCTTGGCCCTGCGTCTCAGTGGTAAATTCAAGACAGCCTTCCCAACAGGCAAGCCCAAAGGTCCTACTGCACCCAAAGAGGGTGGAGGCGCTCAAGAGGATGCAAATGCACCCAAAGCAGTTGCGTCGCCTGCAACGGCGAGCACTCCGGCTATCTCTGCGACACCTAATCCTACAGCCGGCACTCCTACAGACGCGCCAAAAGAAAAGGCCGCAACAGTTCCTTCCGCACCAACCGATGGCACGATCCTTGAATCATCCAACACCGAAGGTTCCGTCATTCTCTTCGCAGATGCAGACATGATGTATGACGCCTTCTGTGTTCAACAAGACCCAATGACGGGTGGCCTGATTGCGACCAACTCCAATCTTCCTCTCATTCTCAACTCAGTTGAAATTCTCAGTGGCGGCGGCGACCTACTCCAAGTCCGCAGTCGTGCATCCACGCAGCGCCCTTTCACCAAAATGGATGAACTGCGTGAAAATGTAGAGAAAGGCTTCCGCCCAATTTTATCCCAAAAGCAGGGAGAAATTGACAAAATCGCCCAAGAAATGGGACCTCTACGCGTCAAAAACGGTCAGCTCGCAGATCCTAGTCAAATCAAGAAGCTCGAAGAGCTCATGAAAAAACAAAAGGATATTAACAAAGAGATTCGTAATATCAAAAAGGATCAGAATAAAGACATCGACTACACCCAGTCAGTCATCACCATTCTAAACGTCTTTGGTGTTCCTCTACTCGTCATTGCCATTGGACTCATGCTCGCCATTCGCCGGCGTGTTAGCACAGCTGCTCTATAATCCACATTTTTTATTAATTACCTTTCTCCATTCCATTCATGAAGAAAATTCTACTCCTTCTCATCGTCCTCGCTGGAGTGATCGGCACAGCTCTCTATTATCAAGATCAGCAAAACGCCACACTCAACACTGCTTCTTCCAAGGGCGAAAAAATGCGTGAGCGTCTGTTTCCCGACCTCGATATTTCTGCTGTGCGGAAGTTCAAGATCCAAGACGCCAAGTCTTCGGTGAACATCTCTGTCAGCAATGATCTCAAGAGCGCAACCGTTGCCGAACGTGGGGGTTATCCGGCCTCCATCGACAAGCTCGGCACTGCTCTTTCCGAATTGCGCGAGCAGACCATCGCCAGCAAACAGCAGGTCGGCAAAGGCGCCTGGGCAAAAAACACCCTCAAAGCCCCAGGTGATGGCAGTGAAGGCATCGGCACTCAAGTTGAGATGATTGGCACAGCAGATAAGCCCCTCGGCACCATGGTGCTCGGTCAAAACATTGACATCGCGGGTGGAAAAAGCAGCACACCCATGATGGGTGGCAATCAGCGGTTTGTTCGTATCCCTAGCGATGGTGAAACTATCTGGGTGGTCAGCAACACTTTCACAGAGCTTGAAGCCAAGCCTGAAAACTGGCTGGATAAGACGTTTATCGATGTTCAGAAGATCAAAGAAATCACCGTCACTGCCCCGAAACAAGATGACTCATGGATGGTCAATCGTGCAGACGAAAATACGACTGACTTTTCCCTGATGAAACCAAATGCAGGTGAGACACTCGATACAAGCAAGCTTCCAGCCAGCAGTATTCTTTCCAGCCCAACGTTCAACGACGTCAGCGGAAAAGATAAAGCTGCTGAGCTTCTCAAAGATGCCAGCAAGGTGAAAATAACCACTTTTGAGGGCTTCCTCTATGAATTGCAAGTGGCCAAGCAATCCAAAGATGGTTCTGACAAATATTACGTTGGTGTTACTGTCACCGCTGAGATCGCCAAAGAACGCCCATCGGTGAAGGACGAAAAGGAAGAGGATAAAAAGAAAAAGGACGAGGAATTTGCCACGGCTAAGAAGGCCAAGGAAGACAAGTTAGCCAAGGAACAAAAGCTGGCTGGCTGGGTTTTTGAAGTGTCTGAATACACCGTCAACAATCTTCTCAAAAAACGCAGTGAAATCGTGAAACTTGAAGTGCCTGCTGCAACGACTGCACCAAAGACCTCAGATTCATCCCCTCCTCCAGCTTCACCTAGCAGCACTCCTGCTAAACCAGAAATCAGAACATCCGCTCCAATCAGCGTGACAACACCACCAGTCTCCGTCCCTGCCCTACCCAAAAATGACATCAAACCAGCACCAGCGCCTGATGCCAATCCTGCAGTTTCAGGGAAAAAATAAGACAACTTAGAATCGACTTACAAAGACCAACGATCCATTCGGACGTTGGTCTTTTGTTAGCAGCCATTAAGCCTAGATCTGGGAATGGAAGATCGTTGAGTTGCGCCAGGGCTTGGTTTCACAAGGCTTCTTCGACTCGAAGCGGCTGTGTCTTGGGTGACACCGCCCGAGAGGCAAAAAGCCTTGTGGAATCAATGACGGATGCAAATCGGTAGTCAGCCATTCCTGAATCTAGCAGACAATCCACGGGGCGCGGGATGTGGAACGAAGAGTAACTTTGGCCGTATGAGTCGGAGACAAAAACAAAAC
>CAMBPS010000010.1 GCA_945869675.1 Prosthecobacter debontii
CCGTCCGTATCGCCGTGCATGAACAGGATCGGACACGTCGCGAGATCGAACGAGAACTCAGGGACGAGCCTCGCGTCATCCTCGTTGCCGCCCTTGGCGTTCGGGGATTCCTCGCCGTCGGTGAGTGCGTATGCCGGATAGATCGCGACCGCCCACCGCACGTTGCAGGGAAGCTTATCAAGATCGTCGATCGGTGCGTAGGAACGGCGTTTCGAGCTGGTCGCACCCATGAGCGTCAGGTGACCACCGGCCGAGGATCCCATGATGCCGATGCGGTCGGGATCGAGCCCTTGCGCCGGAGCCTCGCTGCGGACGATCCGCACGGCGCGCTGCAGGTCCTGCCACGCCGTCGTGTGCTTGGCCAGTCCGCCCTGCGGACGCGGCGTACGGTATTTCACCGTCACGACCGTCATGCCCTTTTCATTGAGGTATCGCCTTGTCGGCGCGACTTCAAATCCATCCGGGTCATTGCCCCCGTAGCCGCCACCCGAGTAGATGATCTGGATCGCCTTCGTCCTGAGTTCCTTTGGCAGATGCCATTCGAGATACGGCTGGCACTGGTGCTTTTGCACATCCGGCATCTTGCCTTCCGGCCAGAGCGATTCCCTGCGGTATTCGCCGCGAGCGTCGTCGTTTGGATAGCGGGCCATCAAATTCTCTTCCGCACCGAGGCGTCCGTCGAAATTCATCTGGCGAAGAAACTCGGCGACGCGGTCAAGCCAATGGTCGTAGCCCGTGCCCTCTTCGCCCTTGGCCGGGTCGCCCATGAAACCGTGGGGACGATCCGCAAAGAGATGGATCTCGGCCGGGATTTTCATCCTGCGGAGCTGGCGGTAGATCTGCGTGGAACCATTCGGCGAATAAGCGTCCGTCCCGCCATGGAAGAGGGCCATTGGGCAGGTCTTCGCGTCGAACTTGAACAGGTCCGAAAGCTTGGCGTCAATCGCGTCGCCGTCGCGCGTGTTAGGGCCCGTGAGCCCGTCCGTTAGCGCGTAGGCGGTATAGACCGGCACCGCCCAGTTGAGATGGCACGGAAGCTGGTCGAGGTCGTCGATCGCCCCGTAAGCCGGCGTGAGCGCGCTCGTCGCCAGCAGAACCGTCAGGTGCGACCCCGCGGAAAATCCGAACGCGCCGATCTTCTCCGGATCGAACCCGCGTTTCTGCGCCTCGCTGCGAACGCGCCGAACGGCGCGTTGACCGTCCTCCCACGCGCTCTGGTAGATCGGCAGTCCTTGGGGGCGCGGCGTCCGATAGGTGAGGCTCACACAAACGAACCCGAGTCGGGTTAGCTTTTTCGCGACCCGGTCAATCCAGACCCCGTCGCAGCAATTCTGATAACCGCCGCCGGAAATGAGCAACATGCATGCACCGTTCTTCTCCGCAGGGGCCTCATACCAGTCAAGATACGGCATGGCATGCTCCGCCGCCTTAAATCCCGTTGCTTTCACCTCTTGAGTGGTTGCCGCGATCTGCTGCGGCTGGAAATCCGGGATCTTTCCCTCCGACCACAGCTCGACCCGCTCCCCGGCGCAGGCCAGAGCCGTGACTAGAGAACAGAAACCAAGAATCAATGTCGTTTTCATCATATTGCTCCTCACTTGTTTGTCTGACCGAGAATCTTGATTCGCTCGAGGATCTCAACGCCGCGCTCGTCGCCGGATTCCTCAATGAAGACAAGCACGGCGGCGGTTTATGAATGATACTCCTGCAACGCCCGCACCTGCACCTCGCTGCCTTGCAGGGACTTAATCGCCAGCAGGGCGGCGTCAGCACCACGCAGCGTCGTCATGATCGGGATGCGGTTCTGCATGGCGGCGGTACGGATTTTGACTTCGTCTTCACGAGGGTTCTTGCCAGAAGGCGTGTTGATGACGAGGGCCATGTCCTTGTTCTTCATCAGGTCGATGACGTTGGGGCGCTGACCGCTGGCGAGTTTGGGGAGGATGTTCACGGGGATGCCGGCTTCGCGGATGACGCTGCCGGTGCCGCCGGTGGCGTAAAGGGTAAAGCCAAGGTCGGCGTAGCCTTTGGCGATGCGAACGACGTTAGGACGGTCAGTTTCCTTCACGCTGATGAAAACGTTGCCCTTCGTGGGCAGGGTGCCACCGGCAGCCATTTGGCTTTTGGCAAAGGCCATGCCGAGGTCGTCGTCGATGCCCATGACTTCGCCAGTGCTCTTCATCTCTGGGCCGAGGATGATGTCCACGCCGGTGAACTTGCTGAAGGGGAAGACGGCTTCTTTGACGCTGTGATGCGTGGGGATGACTTCTTCGGTGAAACCTAGGTTCTTGAGGGTAGGCAGCTTGTCTTCGGCGACGCCCATGGCTCTCATGCCTTCGATGGCCATGATCTTGGCGGCGAGTTTGGGCAGCGGGACGCCGATGGCTTTGCTGACGAAAGGCGCGGTTCGGCTGGCGCGTGGATTGACTTCGATGACATACAAGTCGTCGCCTTTGACGGCGAGCTGCATGTTCATCAGCCCACGAACGTTGAGAGCCTGGGCGAGCTTCTTGGCGGCGTCGCGGATGCGATCCTGCATGGCGGCGCTGAGGCTGAAGGGCGGGATGACACAGGCACTGTCGCCGCTGTGAATGCCAGCTTCTTCGATGTGCTCCATGATGGCACCAATGACGGTCGTTTCGCCATCGCTGATGCAATCAACATCGACTTCGGTAGCGTCTTCGAGGAAGCGGTCGATGAGGATGGGATGACTGGCGGAGACGATGGGTTTGTTGGCCGTGAGGGTGTTACCGGAGGCTGGCTGCTGCGCGGCATCACCGTAGTCCACAGCGGTGCGCATGTAGTGGGTGAGTTCGGCTTCGTTATAGACGATCTGCATGGCGCGGCCACCGAGCACGAAGCTGGGGCGCACGAGGCAAGGGAAACCCACGCGATTGGCGACGACGAGAGCTTCCTCAAGGTTGGTGGCGGTGCCGCTGGGGGCTTGATGCAGGCCGAGTTGATCGAGCAAGGCAGCGAAGAGTTTTCTGTCTTCGGCAAGTTCGATGTTCTTCGGCGAGGTGCCGATGATGCGGACGCCGTTTTCTTCAAGGCCTTTGGCGAGGTTCAGCGGGGTTTGGCCGCCAAACTGAACGATGACGCCGAGGACTTGGTCATGGCGGTTTTCGCGCTCATAAATGTTGAGCACGTCTTCGAGTGTGAGCGGCTCAAAGTAGAGTTTATCCGAGGTGTCGTAGTCGGTCGAGACAGTCTCGGGATTGGAATTGACCATGATGGTCTCAAAGCCGAGTTCACGCATGGCGAAGCTGGCGTGCACGCAGCAGTAGTCAAACTCGATGCCCTGGCCGATGCGGTTCGGGCCGCCACCGAGGATCATGACTTTCTTGCGGTCGTTGTCGCGCACCTCGTCCTCGATGCCGTAGGTAGAGTAGTAGTAAGGCGTGTGGGCCTCAAACTCGGCGGCGCAGGTGTCGACCAATCGGTAGGTGGGAATGATGCCGGCTGCTTTGCGTTCAGCACGCGCTTCACCTTCTTTGATGCCTTTGGCGATAGCGATCTGACGATCCGAGAAGCCGAGCTTCTTAGCACGGCGAAGATCAGACGAGGCAAGCTGAGCCTGCTCCTTCACAATCTCCTCAATCTGGCGCAAGAACCAGCGATCAATCTTGGTAAGCGAGAAGACCTTCTCGACATCCCAGCCCTTCGCGAAGGCCTGGCCGAGGAAGAAGATGCGCTCGGCATTCGGCACGGTGAGCTTGGTGGTGAGCGTCTCGTCATCGACTTCCTTGTCGGCACCATCACCGATAAGGCCGAAGCGTTTGATCTCCAGACTGCGCAGGCATTTTTGCAGGCTTTCTTTGAAGGTGCGGCCGATGGCCATGGCCTCGCCGACGGATTTCATCTGCGTGGTCAGCGTTTCGTTGGCGCCGGGAAACTTCTCGAAGGTGAAACGCGGGATCTTGGTGACGACGTAGTCGATGGTGGGTTCGAAAGCGGCGGGTGTGTGGCGCGTGATGTCGTTCTTCAGCTCATCGAGCGTGTAGCCGACGGCGAGCTTGGCGGCGATCTTCGCGATCGGGAAGCCGGTGGCCTTCGACGCGAGCGCGGAGCTGCGGCTGACGCGCGGATTCATCTCGATGACGATCATGCGGCCCGTGTCGGGATGCACGGCGAACTGGATGTTGGATCCGCCGGTTTCCACGCCGATCTCACGAATGCAGGCAAAGGAGAAGTCGCGCATGATTTGATACTCGCGATCCGTGAGTGTCTGGATCGGCGCGACGGTGATGCTGTCGCCGGTATGCACGCCCATGGGGTCGAGGTTCTCGATGGAACAGATGATGACGCAGTTGTCCGCCTTGTCGCGGATGACTTCCATCTCGAACTCCTTCCAGCCGAGCAAGCTCTCCTCAATGAGCACTTCGGTGACGGGCGAGAGATCGAGTCCGTTCGCCGTGATGGTTTCAAATTCTTCCTTGTTGTAAGCGATGCCGCCGCCGGTGCCACCGAGCGTGTAGGCTGGGCGAATGATGAGCGGCAGCGTGCCGATCTGAGTAGCGATCTCGCGAGCTTCCTCAATCGTGTGAGCCACGCCGGATTGCGGCAGATCGAGGCCAATTTTGAGCATGGCGTTTTTGAAAAGCAAACGGTCCTCGCCCTTCTCGATGGCCTCCGGCTTCGCACCGATCATGCGCACGCCGTATTTTTCCAGCGTTCCGGCACGATGCAGCGACATGGCGGTGTTCAGCGCCGTCTGGCCGCCGAGCGTTGGGAGAAGCACATCCGGCTTTTCTTTGAGGATGATCTTTTCCACCATCTCCGGCGTGATCGGCTCAATGTAAGTGCGGAAAGCGAACTCCGGGTCCGTCATGATCGTGGCCGGATTCGAATTGATGAGCACCACCTGGTAACCTTCCTCACGCAGGGCCTTGCAGGCCTGGACGCCGGAGTAGTCGAACTCACAGCCTTGGCCGATCACGATGGGGCCGGAACCGATGACGAGGATAGTTTTGATGGAGGTGTCTTTAGGCATGAGGAAGATGGGAGATCTGAAGGTTCAGATATGAAGATTGTGGAAAGCGTATGATTTGGGCGCTTTCGCGGGCTGAAAGAGACGAATTTTGAGGCTCGATAAACGATTGGCAGCCGTGAAAGCGCGGCATCTTGCACAGTCATGACGGACTGTAAAGGACGGGCTGAAAATCCTTTGAAATGGCCAGGGGAAATTTAACTCCACCAAAGGATTTCTGCATTCGTGGCTCTTGCCTCGGTGCCATGCCTCGCGCAGATTTCACTTCCAATGAGTGACGCCCCCCAAGAAACACCCGATGCCCCCAAGCCGCCGCCCTCCCCGGAGGAGATCACGCGGAAATTAGAGGATTTCATCAAGAACAGCCTGGGTGGACAGGTGGTTTTTTCTCGGATTGAGGGTCATGATTTAAGCTCCACCCCAGAGTCTCAAGATGCCGCCCCGCAAACTACCGAGGAGGATACGTCCCAAGCTTTTGAGTTCAAATCCAAGCCCGCCGATATCAAAGCTTACCTGGACCGATTCGTGATCCGTCAGGATGAGGCTAAAAAAGTACTGGCGACGGCAGTGTGTGATCATTATCACCATGCACGGATGCTGCGTGAAAACCGCGCTCAGAAGGGTGTGCCGTTGTTGGAATTCACCAAACAAAACGTCATCATCACGGGACCGACTGGCGTAGGCAAGACTTACCTGGTGAAACACATCGCCGATTTAATCGGAGTGCCGTTCGTCAAGGCGGATGCCACTAAATTTAGTGAGACTGGCTATGTCGGAGGTGATGTGGATGATCTGGTGCGCGATCTGGTAGCAAAGGCCAATGGCAATGTGGCGTTGGCCGAACATGGCATCATTTATCTGGATGAAATCGACAAGCTAGCTACCGGTGGCGAAGGCCGAGTCGGACGCGATGTGAGCGGTCGCGGCGTGCAGACAGCACTGCTCAAACTCATGGAGGAAACGGAAGTCCCACTCTATGCCCCGAACGATATCCGCAGCCAGATGCAGATGATGTTTGATACGCGCAAGGGCCGGACGGGTCGTGAGGTCGTGAATACACGAAACATTCTTTTCATCGTCAGCGGTGCCTTCTCAGGAATGGAGAAAATCATCGAAAAACGCCAGAGCAAAGCTTCCATTGGCTTTGGGGCAGCAATGGCCGAGAAACCGGCTGCAGATGAGCTATTCAGGCAGGCTCGGACCCAGGATTTCAAGGATTACGGCTTTGAAGCGGAGTTCATCGGACGGCTACCGGTCCGCGTGTTTTGCGAGACATTGACAGCAGATGATCTGTTCCAAATCATGAAGCATAGCGAAGGCAGCCTGATCCGCCAATACGAGCGCGAGTTTCATGCCTATGGCGTGCGCGCCACCTTTGAAGATGAGGCCCTACGCGCGGTGGCGGTCACTGCGGCAGAGGAAAAAACGGGGGCACGCGGTCTCGTCACAGCTTGGGAAAAGGTGCTGCGGGATTTTAAATTCGAACTCCCTAGCCTAGGCCTAGCAGAGCTGATCGTGAACAGTGATCTGGTCAAAGACACCGCTAGCGCCCTTGAACGCTGCCGAGTCGAAGCGCTAAGCCAGCCTGCGACTAGAAACCAACCTGAAGTATCTGAGTTTGCCACCCACTTTGCCGCCGCTCATGGCCTCACTCTGGTCTTTCAAGAAGAGGCCACCCGAGCCCTGAAGGAGCGCGCTCAGCGAGAAGGGTGTGCCGTGGATACGCTGTGTGCTCGATTGTTTAAAGACTTCCCGTTTGGCCTGCAATTGGTCTCCCGCAGCTCGGGACAGACGGTTTTTGACCTCACCAAGGAAAGCGTGGAACAACCCGATCAGTTTCTCAGCCACCTCGTGGTCAGCTCCTACCGCCAGCCAGAACCCACTTCTATCTCAGACACTTATGGATCGTAATCGCACCTCTACCGTTCTCTTCATTGGCATTCTCATCTGCCTACCCATGTTAGCTTTGTATCACTTTGGCGTCTTTCCTCAGGCTGCCCAGTGGATCGCAGAGCGCCTGCCACGCTATCTTGTGCTGCCTGCCAAGGACATTCAAATCTCACTACCATTACAATACAGTTTTTACACCTTGGCCGCTTTTAGTAGCGCTTGGCTGGGATTGGAATTGCCAGCCGTTTGGCACAAGTATCTCTACCTCTTCGCCCTGAGTTTTCTGACCTGCCTGTTGACGCCCTTGCTGGCGCTCAACGGCGTCTTATTTGAACCCTTCTCTGGAGTGATCGCTAGCGGCTTTGCCGGACTGCTGGGAATCATGCTGAGTGATTCAAGTCAAACGCTCAGCGCTACCGAAACATCGACGGCAATGACCGAACAAGAACCTGTCCTGCCTCCAGCAGCGCCGGACAAACCGAGTCCTGAAGTAACGGCCTAGTTGCAAAGCAGATAGCCAGATGTGCGGGGCAGTTTGTCGAGCACGTTTGCACCAGGAGCAGTTTCAGCTAGCATGGAATGATGTCTGACGCCCCTGCCCGCTTTATCCAAATCGACGACGCCGCCCGCGAGACGAATCCGTGGACGAATAATGAATGGCTCTGCCGCCCCGACTTGGTGGAGGCTGAAAAGCTGCTGCTTGTGCGGGCCAACATGGATCCGATGCACTGCCACCCGTTTCATTTTCATCCCCACCGGGAAGAGATTATTTATGTCGTCTATGGCCGCGCCGAACAGTGGGTCGGCACTGAAAAGCGCATCCTGAAAGCCGGTGAAATGGCCCATATTCCCGCAGGCACGATCCACGCAACCTACAATCCACACATGGAACCGCTGGTCTTCCTGGCCATCCTTTCTCCAGCCAAACTGCCCGACGATCTGGCAGACATCTCTGATCCCCAGGATGTCTCAGATCAAGAACCCTGGGCAAGTCTACGCGCAGGTTTGGCAGAGTGTCGGACTTTGGCATGACCACAGTTCAGCGGATCATTCGAGCCGAAGCTCCCCCATCATCCCGTCGTGCAGGTTCACCGAGCGAGATGGTGCACGAAGTTCCATTTTAAAAAACCTACGGATAACTTTGCGGTGAGATGCCGTTTAATTCTTTCTAATTTTGTCACTCTCATGATCTCACGACTTCTTTCATTTCTCCTTCTAGGGCTCATCACGAGCCCTAGCATGGCTCAACCTGCTAGCTCCACCGGACTTGGTTTAAAGGATGGTGACCGCATCATTTGGATCGGTGACTCAATCACTCATCAATGCCAATACACTCAATATGTGGAGGATTTCTTTTACACTCGATATCCAAAGATGCGCCTTCACTTCCGCAATGCGGGTGTCAGTGGTGATGTGGCTGCTGATGCATTGAATCGTTTTGAGGATGACATCGCCAGCTTCAAGCCAACCGTGGCGACGGTGCTTTTGGGCATGAATGACGGACGTTATCAAGACTTCACCCCCGAAATTTTTCAAACCTATGCTCGGGATATGACGACTCTCTTGGACAAGCTAGATGCTCTGAAAGTTCGCGTATTTCTCATGAGCCCGACAATGTTTGATCATCAGGCCTTTGAACAAATGGTGGCCAAGGACCCGGCTCGTGGAAAAAATAAAAAACCGGACAATTACAATGCAGTTCTAGCCTACTTCGGCAAATGGGGACAGGATCAAGCTCGGAAACGCGGTTATGGCTTCATTGATCTTTATGGGCCGCTCAATAAATTGACGATGGAAGGTCGTCGTAAAGATCCCCATTTTACCCTCATTGCCGATGCGATCCATCCTGCCGGCGATGGCCAGTTTGTCATGGCCTACTCCATGATTGAGGCCTTTGAAGAACCTGGATCGGTTTGGAGTCTGCTTGCCAGCCCGAATGCCGGCGCTTGGAAAGCTAAGGCAAGTCCAGGAAGTCTGGGCAATGTCACTGGCGGCGAAATGGGTAAATCTGTCTCACTTAACCTGCTGCCTAAATGCCTCCCTTGGGTTCCTTTGGATGAGGCGAAACTCGGAGCCACACTGACGGCTTCTGGTCATCGTAAAAGCAATGAAGCACTCACGGTTGTTGGTCTAGAAGCAGGTCGCTATGACGTGCTTGAAAACGGCCAACTTGTGGGCACTTGGGATCATATTCAGCTGGGTAAAAAAGTGGAGCTTCAGAGTGACCCTGAATCCCTAACCCTTCAGCAAGCTCAGCGCGTGATCGAACTGAACAAGAAGCGCAACGACGAGGCTATTCGTCCGCTACGCAATCTGTATGGCAAACGTAAAGGGGCCCTGCGCAAGGGAGATAAGGCCGCCTTCGACGCGTGGTGGAATGGCCCAGGTAAAGCTGAGGAAGCTGTTCTTCTGAAAAAGGCAGCGGAAATCGAAGACGAAATTTATCAGGTGAATCAACCTGTCGAAATCAAAATCGAGGTAAGGCCAGCAGCCAAGCGGGCTCCAGCTAAGGCTCAAGCCTCTTCTAAAAAACCTGCCTAACTGACTCGTCGTCAGACGCCCACGGAGTGCATCTGCTCATAAGCCTGGTTCAGCCAGACTTTTACACGCTGCCGCTCCAGCAGGCTCAGCCCTGAATCGTCCGACTCAGTTCGGTTTTTAGCAGCCCAAAAACTGCTGCTACATGCATCAATCTTAATGATCGAGGCATCGTGTAGCTTACGAAGGTTCAGGACTTTGGCGTGCAGTCTATTGGCGCGTTCTTTTTCACCAGATTTGTCAAAGATCTCAAAGGTTTCGCCGCGCAGCTGGTTCAGCACGATGACGTAATTCAGACGTGAACCAAAGCGATCAAAAAGCTTTTTCAGCAGATCGACCGAGTCCTTACCCGAGTCCATGACATGCCAGTATTTGATCGAGATGCCCTGATCACCTGCCATCTCCAAGACGCCTGATTCATCCATCCATTTCACGAGAGAATCGTGGGTTTGTGCCGCCAGATCAACCAGGACGCGCTTGTCCATGCTCTCAAGGGCAGATTCAACCATCGCATCCATGCTGGCATACTGATCGACGACAACCGGCGAGGCAAAATCGCTGTAGAAACGCAGGAGTGAGCCGTGGGAACGATCGGTATCAAATCCCTGAAACGGCAAGGAATGATCAATCAAGTATTGAGCAACGACTCGCGCGACGACCGATTTACCGACGCCACCTTTTTCTCCGCCAATGAAATGAATGGTAGCCATACTAAGAGATAAAAGGGGAGTCAAAGGTTGGCGTCAATTGTGCCGAATCGTCGGCTTGGATGAAGGATGTGATCATAGTGAGACCCTGTCTGTCTGCATGAATCGTGCCGATTGCGACGTTTTCATTGAGTTGATGTCGCCTAACTTATGCGGCAGGGGTAAAGCGAATGTCTGAAACCACCATCGAAACCAACCCCTGGACCACTCTTAGCACCCGTGAAGCCTACTCAAACCCATGGATTCGCGTCCGAGAAGATCAGGTCCTGAATCCGAGTGGTGGACCTGGGATTTATGGAGTCGTCGAGTATCAAAACCGCGCTGTTGGCGTGGTACCCATCGACGATGAAGGCTTCACCTGGCTCGTCGGTCAATGGCGCTACTGTCATGAGAGTTACGAATGGGAGATCCCAGAAGGCGGCTGTCCGGCTGGCGAAGAACCCGCGGAATGCGCGCGACGTGAGTTGCTGGAGGAAACAGGCATTCACGCCCAAGTGATCGAACCCTTGATGGTCGGCCTGCAACTCTCCAATTCCACGAGCAATGAGGTCTGCGATCTGTTTGTTGCCCGCCATCTCAGCTTTGGCTCAGCTTCTCCTGAAGAAACAGAAAAGCTCAATGTCAGGCGCTTACCTTTGAATGAAGCCATTGCGATGGCCAAGGATGGTCGGATCAAAGACAGTCCCAGTGTGCTGGCGCTCCTGCGACTGGATTGCGCTTGAATGAACTGAACTTTACTTCTTTGCCTTGCGGTTTTCGAAGGTGAAGGCTTTCTCGGGATTCATGCGGGCATAGTCTGCCTCTGTCGGGCCGCCGCCGAACTGCTGCCAATACTCTTTGGCAAAAGGGTTGAGCTTAGGTCCGACGGCTTTTTCGTTGAGATCGACCTGGCCTTTAAGTGAGTCCCACCAGGCATCGTAACTGGCTAGCATTTGCGCAACGACATCAGGCTTTTCAGCCGAGATATCCTTGCTTTCAGCAGGGTCAGCCTTCACGTCAAAGAGCTGCCAAAAGGTAGCGGATTTCCCTCTAGCAGCCTCACTAACGAGATGATACTGACTGGTGCGGATCGCTGCATTGGTGGTTTTTGCAGCCTGATAGTCAGTGCCTTTTGGCCAGCGACCAGTATGGGTGAACAAGCTGCGGTCTTTCCACTCGGCTTTGGGATTTTCCAGCAGTGGCAGCAAGCTACGACCTTCCACTTGGGACTCGAGTTCTGGGGTGATCTCAGCTCCGGCCAAGGCAGCCCAGGTGCGGAAAACATCGACGTGGGCTGTCAGAGAAGCGCAATCAGCCGGCGCCAAAGTTCCTGGCAAACGCCAGAAGGAGGACGCACGAGTGCCGCCGATCCATGGGCTGCCTTTGGCTCCATGCATCTGAGCATTAAAGACCTTCACCCCTGCGGTTCCACCATTGTCATTCATGAAGACGATGAGTGTGTTTTTAGCAATGCCCCATTCATCCAACTTCGCCAAGAGTTTGCCGAGGTTCTCGTCAATGTTATGCAACATACCGAAAAAGTTTTCGGTATCCTCACCCAGGTTTTTGCCCTCATAAAGCTTGCGATCTTCAGGACGGGCGATGTAGGGACCGTGGGGAGCATTTGTGGCGATGTGGCAATAGAAAGGCTCTGTTCCTTTGACGGATTCAATCCACTGGGTGGCTTGGTTGAAGAAGACATCGGTGCAGTAGCCTTTGGTCTTCACAAAATGATCATTGTGAAGGATGGCAGGATTGAAGTATTTGTTATTCGGCGCGTCACCACAACTGCCAGGGTAGGTCTGGCCGATTCCACCGCCGCCATGAATGAATTGTTCATCAAATCCACGGCGATTCGGTCGGAACTCTGTTTCGTCCCCCAGATGCCATTTGCCAAAGATGCCAGTCGTGTAGCCTGCATCTTGCAAGACTTGCGCAATGGTGATTGCCTTCGGGTCCATCCGTTCGCGCTCCAGAATGGTGTGAGTGATGCCATTGCGAAATTCATGGCGCCCAGTCATCAGAGCGCTACGAGTCGGCGCACAGGTGGGACTGACCATGAAATCAGTAAACCGCACACTTTCACCTCGCAGCTTGTCCAGATGAGGTGTTTTCAGGACAGGATTGCCATGGGCAGAAACGTCGCCATACCCCTGATCATCGGTCAGAATAAAAAGAATATTGGGCTTGGAGCCTGCCAGTTCAGCGAGGCTGACAGAAACCTGAGAGAAAAGTCCAAGTGTGATTAAACCGATAAATGAAAATGAACGCATGGCCCTGATTAACGATGGAATGAGATGAAAGCTATCTCCTCTTTCTTTTGAGCCGCAGACCCAAAAGTGAGCCCAAAGAAGAAATCAAGGTAGGAACGAAGCTCAGACCGACTCAGCCAAGATCCATGCATCAAACATTGAAGCGCCACTCGACGACATCACCGTCGCGCATGACGTATTCTTTGCCTTCAATGCGCAGCTTCCCAGCCTCGCGAGCTTTGGCTTCAGATCCCAGCGTGGTCAGGTCGTCGAAGTGGACGATTTGAGCGGCAATGAAGCCACGCTCAAAGTCACCATGGATCACACCAGCTGCCTGCGGGGCTTTCATGCCCTTCGTGATCGTCCAAGCGCGAGTTTCCTTTTCACCCGTGGTCAGATAAGTTTGCAGTCCTAGCAATGCATACACACTCTTGATCAAAAGATTCACACCGCTGTCATCAACACCGAGATCGGCGAGGTAGGCCTTGGCATCTTCTTCAGGCAGCTCACTCAGTTCACTCTCGATGGCGGCACTGACCACGCAGGCGCTGGCAGCATGGGCATGCTTCACATAATCGCGAACTTTTGAGACGTGCGGATGATTGTCTGGATTCTTAGAGGCTGTCGCCAGTTCATCTTCACCGACATTGCAGGCGTAGATGCAAGGCTTGCCACTGAGCAGGAAGAAGCTCTTTAAAAGCTTCTTTTCATCATCATTGAGATCCAGCGTCACCGCTGGCTTCATGTCATCCAGATGCGGCAGCAGCTTTTCGCACAAAGCGTGTTCAGCCTGGGCTTCTTTGATCCCACGCTTAGCATCCTTTTCCGTGCGTGACTTGCGCTTCGTCACACTGTCCATATCCGCAAGGATGAGTTCAGTGTTAATCACTTCGATGTCGCGGATTGGATCCACAGTGCCATCGACATGAGTGATGTCACCATTTTCAAAACAGCGCACCACATGCACGATAGCGTCCACCTCACGGATGTGGCTGAGGAATTTATTGCCTAAACCTTCACCACGACTGGCACCTTTGACGAGACCCGCAATGTCCACGAACTCAATCGCTGCGGGGACCAGTTTCTGGGAGCCACTGAGCTTCGAGAGAACGGCCAACCGCTCATCAGGAACGACCACGACGCCTTGATTCGGCTCGATGGTGCAAAAAGGATAATTGGCTGCCTCCGCTTTACGAGTGCGGGTGACAGCATTGAAGAGAGTAGATTTGCCTACGTTTGGGAGGCCGACGATTCCAGCTTGGAGCATAAGGTTGTCGAGAATAGCGGTGCATTGGCCATCTGCGAACGAAAAGTACATCACAAATTCAGCAAAGATCACTTGGCCGGCGTAGAATGCTGACTTCATTCACTCACCACATCTCATGAACACCCTCGAAACCATCCAATCCCGCCGTTCTATCAAGCATTATGATCCTGCTCATCAAATGACCGAGGCTGAGATCCGCGAACTCCTCGAAGCGGCCATGCAGGCGCCAACAGCTTTTAATATTCAGCACTGGCGTTTCGTCACCGTCACCGATCCCGACATTAGAAAGCAAATTCGCGCCAATGCCTGGGATCAGGCCCAGGTTACGGATGCCTCCCTACTCGTTGTTTTGTGCGCCGACAAAGATGCCTGGAAAAAAGAAGCTGGCCGCTACTGGAAGAATGCCCCTCAGCCAGTTCAGGACTTCCTCGTCCCCGCCATCGGCCCCTATTATGAAGGCAAAGAGCAGGTGCAGCGGGATGAATGCATGCGGTCCTGCGGCCTTGCTGGCATGACCCTCATGCTCGCGGCTAAAGCCATGGGGTATGACTCCTGTCCCATGGACGGTTTCGATTTCGACGCTGTGGCCAAGATCATCAAACTACCAGACGATCACGTCATCTCCTTCATGATCGCAGTGGGTAAAGGCACTCAGCCAGCTTGGACAAAGCCTGGTCAATTGGCCTATGATGAGGTGGTCATTCACAATACTTTTTGAGAACACCCGTCCGTATCGCACTATCAATTGTGCTTTCCAAGAATCATGGCCCTTCGCCTAGGACCGTTGATGAGTTCATGAAAATTGAGTGGGATGGGCACTGTTCCTTGTGTCCAAACCTTTGCTTGACCTTTGTCACGGCAACCTAATTTCACTCAATCCATGAAAACAACTCTGCTTCTCAGTCTAGCTGCGTGCTTCTTCAACACCCTCAAGGCGGAGGAAGCCAAAACACCGGTGCCACCAGAATTGCAGGCTTTGGCAAAATCACTGTTGAACGCCATCCAAGCTCAAGACAACGCGGCAATCTCCGCCTGCTGGCATGCACCTGAGACTTTGGCGAAGAGGAAAGTGGCTGAAGAGCAGGCCAAAACAGTTCTTAACAATAAAGAAATCAATACGGAGAAAGAAGCCGACAAAGAGCGTAAACGCCGTGAAAAAGACATGGAGTATACCCTGCATCGCATCGGTCAAATACGAACTCTTGCCACCAAAATCGCTGGCGACCCAGCTCAATTAAAGCTCACTGAATTAGAACTCGACACTGACTCGGAAGCGACTGAAGCCGAACCCGCCTATGACGACGTAGAACTGCATCTCGCAGCCGCGGATGGCACCGAAATCACCTTTGAAATAGACGATGCCATCAAAATCGAAGGCACCTGGAAATTCAAAGGCCGAGTGGAAGATCGATTCAGCATTGAGCTGACCGATCCGTAATTGAATCAACCCGCACGATTCACGGCACTGACCACGGCTTTGATCGAGGCGAGTTCAATGTTGGTATCGACTCCTGCGCCCCAGACCAGATTTCCGGCAGCGGTTTTGATTTGAATGTAAGCTAGCGCGCTAGCCTCACTCCCTGAGCTGAGGCTCTGCTCACGATAGGTGACGATTTCAAAGCGAGGCGCTCCAGCATCATCGATGAGTGCATTGACAAAAGCGGCGATGGGGCCGTTACCAGTGCCGAGGACACCACGCTCGCGGTCATTGACCATGAGGCTACAGCGGCAGGTGAAGACGCCATCCACGCCATCGGCATGAAAATGGTGCAACGCGTAGGGCTGCTCCACCTGAATGTATTCCTTCCAGAACATAGCTTTCAACTCCGCTGCCGTGACTTCACGCCCCAGCTTATCCACAAGGTCATTGGCAATAGGACCAAACTCGCGCTGCATGTCTTTCGGCAGCTCAATGCCGAACTCGCTTTCCAATAAGTAAGCCACGCCGCCTTTGCCGCTCTGACTATTCACGCGGATCACTTCACGGTATTCACGGCCGATGTCATTCGGATCAATGGTGAGGTATGGCACGTCCCAAACCGCTTTATGTTCCTCATAGCCCGTGAGGCCTTTCTTGATGGCGTCCTGATGACTGCCACTGAAGGCGGTGAAAACCAGCTCGCCACTGTAAGGATGACGTGGGGCCACCGTCATGCCAGTAGTGCGCTCGTACATATGGATCAGGCCACTCATATCACTGAAATCCAGACCTGGTGAAATGCCGTGCATGTAGAGATTCATGGCGACTTGGACGATGTCCAGATTGCCCGTGCGCTCGCCATTGCCGAACAGAGTGCCTTCCACGCGATCTGCCCCAGCTAACAAACCCAACTCGGTTGCCGCCGTGCCGGTGCCACGATCATTGTGCGTGTGCAGACTGATAATGAGGCTCTCGCGGTTTTTGATATGCGTGCAGATCCACTCGATCTGATCGGCATAGACATTTGGCATGGCAACCTCGACCGTATCCGGAAGATTCAAGATCATCTTCCGCTCAGGTGTTGGCTGCCAGACATCCATGACGGCTTCGCTGATTTCTTTGGCAAATTCCACCTCCGTGGCACTGAAACTCTCTGGCGAATACTGGAGGGTCACCTGAGTTCCCGTGGCTTCTAGGCGATGCAGGCGGTCTTTGATCATCTGCGCGCCTTTGACCGCGATTTTGACAATCTCTTCCTTGGTCTTTCCAAACACATACTTCCGCTGAGCTGGCGAGGTGCTGTTATACATGTGGATGACCACTTTCTTCGCGCCAAGCAGGGACTCGACCGTCTTCTCGATCAAATCCTCACGAGCCTGCACCAAACATTGAATGGTGACATCATCAGGGATGCGTTTCTCTTCAATCAGGCGGCGATTGAAGCTAAACTCCGTATTGGACGCCGAAGGAAAACCGACCTCGATCTCTTTGAATCCACACTTCACCAGCGCATCAAACATTTCTAATTTTTGACTCACATTCATCGGCACAGCCAGCGCCTGATTGCCATCACGCAGATCCACACTGCACCACAATGGAGCCTGAGTGAGGTGGCGAGTGGGCCATTGACGGTTCGGCAGATGGATCAGCGGAAAGGGCTGATATTTAGTAGCTGGGTTCTTTAACATGACGGACTTTCTTTCAAGGATACACAAGGTGAAAAACTTTACCAGAGGCGGCCTCGGGCTGCATTCGTGCAGAGACGAAAAGGACTTCTGATTTTTGATTGTCGTGTCGTAACGACAACAGCATGACGAGCAAACGCGGGCCGCCTACCCTCGCGTAAGTCGCAGGGTGAGGAGGAGTAAAGCCGTGTTGCTGGCGTTCATGTGATTAAATGCTAGAGTCAGATCACCGATTGTCCAGTCTGGTTTTGATCCGGTTTCGAGTCCACGCACACGGAGCATAAAAAAACCTGCGAGCGATCATTCGGGATCATTCGCAGGCTTAGCGTCTTGCAAGAGACTATTCCCGGCATCGGGAAGCACGCGTATCAGATAAGAATCAAGGCTTCTTGACCTCCACACCAGCTTCTTTAGCGACTTCTTCTTTTTTCTTTTCCACCTCGGCACTGCCGAGCTCCAGAAGCTTCGGAGCAGGTCCGCCGGCTGGCACATGCAGCAGGGCCACACCATTGATGCAGAAGCGACGATTGGTCGGGGTTTTGAAGCCTTCCCCATCAAAAACGTGGCCAAGATGGGCAGCACAACGCTTGCAGGTGACCTCTACACGGTGGCCATCTGGATCGACCGTTTCCTTCACGTTGTTGGCTTTTGACTGATCATAAAAGGATGGCCAACCGCAACCGGAATGGAATTTTTCATTGGAAGTGAAAAGCTCCAACCCACAGCAGACGCAATAATAAATGCCGTCGCCCTGCTTGTTAAACTTTTCGTATTCAGCTCCATTCGGGCGTTCAGTGCCGGCGGTGCGGGTCACGCGATATTGCTCGTCAGTGAGGCGCTTTTTCCATTCGGATTCGGGGAGATCGACTTTGGGCTGGGTCATGGCTTGATCAGATTTAGCAGGTTGCTTGTCCTCCGCGCAGGCGGTGGAGACAATGGATACGAGACTCAGGAGAAAAAGGAACGTTTTCATGGTGATGGATACGAAGGAACAAACGTGGGAGATAAGAAGAGCTTTGCTATTCCCAATCTTTTTTAATCGAAACTATTTCACGGGTCCATCGCTCATGAGATAACGCAGTAAATGCACCACATTCTCTTCTCCTAGCGCGGTGAGCTGACCTTCAGGCATCAATGACATGGCAAGCTGAGTTTGTTCGGCGATCTGGCTACGCTCGATGGTCAGTTTCTCAGCCGGTGTCTGCACGGTAAGGACGCGATCTGTCTGGGCAGGAATGACGCCGGTAATGGTTCGTCCATCTTTAAGCTTAAAGACGCTCATGCGGTAGTCGGCAGGCACGATGGCGCTGGGGTCGATGATGTTTTCGAGCAGGTAAGTGAGCTTATGGCGATCTCCACCGGTGAGGTCAGGGCCGATCAGGCCGCCCTCGCCGTAAAGTTTATGACAGGCTGCACAGACGGCGGTGAAGATGGCTTTGCCTTTAGCGGCTTCGCCTTTGGCCAAGCGCTCGGGGGTGAGTTTCTGGGTCCAGTCGGCGAGTTCAGCTTTTTTGGCCTCGGGGGTGTCGCGCAGCTCGCCCCAGACGGCGGTGAGTTTGGTGGTGAGGTCGGCATTATTCAGGCTGCGGATAGCACGAGCCTGATACGGGGTGATGAGTGCCAACGGAACGATGCCCGCTTTCACGGCATCGAGCAGCGCATGGGCAAAGGCAGGGCGACTGACCAGAGTAGCCACTGTAGCCGCCTGCTGCTCTTCACTGCGCTGAGGCCATGGATTGAGCAGAACTTTTGGAATGTTCGGATCATCATAGGCAGCCAAAGCACTGCGCGCAGCTGTGCCGAGGACTTTGTCATTGATCAAACCGCGCACGACGAGCAGCAGCTCAGGCTTCGCACTGCGGGTGAGGCTAGTGAAGGCATTGCGCCGTGCGTTGGCATCACCCTCGGCGTTTTTGACAATGGCGATGAGTTCATCGGAGGCACGTCCGCTACCGAAGACGAGGGAAAGCTGGCTCGCGAGCGAGCGGAGTGATGGAGTATTGGAGCTTTGGGTGGATGGGATTTCAGAAATCCATTTCTCCACCGCTCCATCACTCCATCCTGCTGGTTTCTTCGCGGTGCTGAAGCCATCGAGTCCGGCGGCCATGCCGGCGAGAATGTCTGCACGGACAGCGGCTTCCTTCGCCATCAAGGCCACGAGTGCATCCGCGGCTGCGGCATTCTTTTCGATGTCCTCAGCGATGCGACGGGCGACGAGTCGGCGCACGGTGGGGATCTTCGCGCTGGCGATCAACTCCACGCCCTTCATCGGGTCCGCCGCGACGGCGGGCTCGATGCCATACCAGATCATGAGCGGCTGCTGCCGGTCATTCACGTCTTCCTCATGCTGCGCCAAAGCCGCGGCAATGGGCCAGCGAGCTTCAAGCGGGAGCCTCTGTAAAAGAGAAGCCACCGTCAAGCGAACTAAGCCCGAAGAATCCTTGGCATAAAGTTCACAGGCTTCTCTGATGAGTGGCGCAGCTGCTTCAGCTAAGTCACGCAGCACTTTTGTTTTATCCGTCTCAGAGCGCGCTTTGTTCTTGTCGATTTGGAGGTAAGCGTTCTGGCGCTCAAATAAGATCTGTTGAGCTGAGCGGCTCCACCAGTTGTTCTCGTTCCCGAGCAGCTTCACGAGTTCCTCATCCTTCATCGCCGACACATGGATCGGCTCCGCCTTCTTCGGTTCCCCATAAACAATCTTGTAAATCCGGCCGCTCGTCCGGTGAACGCCGTCGTTGTCGTGGCATTCGCCGGAATCGGACCAGTCGGCGACGAAGACGTTGCCGTCGGGGCCGGTGAGGAGGTCGATGCCGCGGAACCATTTGTCTTTGGCCTTCATGAAGTCAGGCGCGTGTTTGCCGGTGTAGCCGCAACCTTCGCGGACGAGCTTGTCCATGTTAATGCGGTTGCCGTGCAGGTTGCAGGTGAGCATGGCGCCTTCGTATTCCTTTGGCCAGACGCCACCTTGATAGATCAACATGCCGACATGGGCATGACCGCCACCGAGTTCGTCGGTCTTGCCTGAAACGCCGAGTTTGCGGATGGCATCCCATTTTTCCGCGCCTGTGTCCCAATGAAAATGGTCGGCAGTCTGCTCGATTGTCTCATAGATGTGTGGGTTCAGATGAGTGCCGAACATGCGACGGTAATACGCACCGGGAATGACATGCCAGAGGTGGCCGATGACGGTGTTGATCATGAACAACTCCCCGTCGGCATTCCAATCGTGGCCCCAGGAGTTGGTGCCGCCATGCGCGACATTTTCAAAGATCTTGCGGGTAGGATGAAAACGCCAGATGGCGCAGTTCAGCTTCGTGCGTTTGTCCGCAGCTGTGCCCGGAGCACCGACAGCGGAGGTGTCCGTGATGCCATGACGACCATAAAGCCAGCCGTCAGGACCCCAGCGCAGGCCATTGACGATGTTGTGGCCGATGGTCTTGGTGTTAAAGCCATCCAGCAGGATTTCAGGCTCGCCATCGGGCACATCATCACCGTTTTTGTCAGCGATGAAGCTGAGGCTGCCGTTGTTTAAAATCCACACGCCGCCGTAACCGACCTCCACACTCGTCAAGTAGCTGCCCTGATCCCAGAAGACCTTGCGCCCGTCGTGCTTTCCGTCGCCATCTTTGTCCTCCAGAATGATGATACGGTCGCGCAGCTTCGTGTCCCAACGAGCGGGATTTTCCGCATAGGTGTAATTTTCCGCCACCCAGAGCCGCCCCTTTGAATCCCAAGCCATGGCGATGGGCTGCTGCACATCCGGCTCCGCCGCGAACACTTGGCATTTAAAGCCGGGCGGCAGCTCCATCGTGCGCGCAACCTCCTCGGCTGGCATGGGCGAGCCTTTTTCAGAATTGAAGGGCGTGGGGAAATCCCCTTCATTCGCCAAGGCTATGGAGGGCAAGGCGGTGAGAACGCAGAATATCAGACAGGATTTAAACATGAGTCAGTCTGAACCAACGCCACTCAGACGACAAGATTACAACCGATGTGCATGCGTCTTTTTACGGATTGAGATGAAAAGCCAGTCCAGACCCACGCTTGCATCTGGGCAGGTTGCCTTTATTCTCGCGGCCCCAATACATACAATGAATCAGCTCGATCAGCTCAAGCAGCATACCATCGTCGTCGCAGATACTGGTGACTTTGAGGCCATGAAGGCCTACAAGCCCCAGGACGCCACCACCAATCCGTCCCTTATTCTTCAGGCCTCCCAGAAGGCGGAGTATCAATCGTTGGTCGATCAGGCCATCGCTGAATACAAAAGCAGCTCCCTCACCGGCCCCGCCAAAGTGGAAGCCATCATGGACCGCATTTTGATCCTCTTCGGGCTAGAAATCCTCAAGATCGTCCCAGGTCGCGTCTCCACCGAAGTGGATGCCCGCCTCTCCTTCGATACCCAGGGTAACCTCGACAAAGCTCGTCAACTCATTGGCATGTATGAGAAGGCTGGTATCGGTCGTGAGCGTGTTTTAATCAAAATTGCCTCCACTTGGGAAGGCATCAAAGCCGCTGAGATCCTGCAAAAAGAAGGCATCAACTGCAATCTGACCCTACTTTTCAGCCTGGCCCAAGCCGTGGCCTGTGCCGAGGGCGGCATCAAACTGATCTCTCCTTTCGTCGGTCGTATCCTTGACTGGCACAAGAAGAGCACCGGCAAAGACTTTGCCCCAACCGAAGATCCGGGCGTGCTGTCCGTGACTCAGATCTACAATTACTACAAGCACTTCGGCTACAAAACTGAAGTCATGGGTGCCAGCTTCCGTAACAAAGGTGAAATCACCGAACTTGCAGGCTGTGATCTCCTGACCATCAGCCCGGGTCTGCTCGGTGAACTGCAGGCTTCTGAGGAAACGCTGACGAAGAAACTCGACGCTACGGCCGCCCAATCTCTGAAAATTGATCGCATTGGCAGCGATGAGAAGACCTTCCGCTGGCTCTTCAACGAAGACGCCATGGCCACTGAAAAGACCGCTGAAGGCATCCGTAACTTCGGGAAAGACATCGTGAAGCTTGAAAAGCTAATCGAAGCTGGTTTGTAAAAAGCCGCACACTCTTCGGTCTGCCTGTCACTTTAAAAGCGCGATTCTGAAAAGGATCGCGCTTTTTCGTGGTCGAGTTTCAGGTTTCGAGTCATAGCGCATTTGAAAAGGGGAGATCAAGCCTCAAAGCAGAAGAGATGTTTAACCGCTAATGGGAACCCAATGAACGCTAATGACAGAGACAGAAAATGACAGGTCTGGCTTCGTCTATTAGCGGCTTTCAGCGTTTATCCTAGATCCGGGAATGGAAGATCGTTGAGTTGCGCCAGGGCTTGGTTTCACAAGGCTTCTTCGACTCGAAGCGGCTGTGTCTTGGGTGACACTGCCGGAGAGGCGAAAAGCCTTGTGGAATCAATGACGGATGCAAATCGGCGGTCTGCCATTCCTGAATCTAGGTTTATTAGCGGTTTAAAAAGTTAAGGGTATGCATCCCACAATTTCCTGTCTTCAATCATTGAACTTTAAACCAGAAACTTGAAACTAAAGCCCAGATTTAGTGCACGATCTGCACCTCATCCCCGATACGGCAGATTTCAAAGAACTTCTGCGCCTTCTCATGAGGCAGCCGAATGCAACCATGCGAAGCCGGACGACCTGTCACATAACCACTGTGCAGACCAATAGCGCTGCAATTCAAGCGCATGAAAAAAGGCATGGAACAGTGATACAGTGTGCTGGTCCAAGTTCGATGTTTATCCGTGATGACATAGCGACCAGCGGGTGTGCTATAACCTGCACGTCCAGTAGAGACAGCGCAGGTGTCGAGCAATACCCCGTCTTGAATAACCCAGGCCCGTTGCTTGGATAGGTCAATGGTGACCAAGACCTCTGGCTCAGACTCAGGCTGCCGACCTAAAAGGATGCGCATAAGGAAAAGATAGCCTTGCTCAGCCGCAAAGTTGATTGGATAACGGTGATAACGCCTCGTGCCTTTGGAGGTGCTTGCCCCAGATCTCAGCAACTCGGAGGCTCCCTCGACATCACCGCGAGAAGCACAAGCAATCAAGGCCGTCACACCTCGGTCATCTTCCAGACTGTTTTTGAGATCCCTGATCGTGACACGTTTCATCAAAGCCTTGGTGGGTGGCGCATTGAAGCGCGTATTTGGATCAGCTCCCGCCGCGATCAGCGCCCGATAGATGTCCGCACCACGGCGAAGTGATGCCAGCGCCAGAGGGGGTTGTTTTTCATAACCTATTTGAGTCGCCTCAGCGCCGCCATGCAGCAAAGCCCGCACACATTTTGCAGAACCAATACGGACTGCGGTGCAAAGAATTGTGTCACCTCCAGGCGTTGGCTCATTGGCATCTGCCCCACGCGCTAAAAGGTCATTGACCCATTCATCATCATCCATCAGCACCGCATAATGCAGCAAAGGAAGTCCACCAATCTCTGGCAATTCCGTGCGAAATTTCTCCCTCACATCGACTTGAAAAGCAGCCCAGCCCCTAGCTTCAGAATCAGTGGACTGCGATATCGCATTTTTTTGCGTGGAAGCTGGTTCAGGAAAAGCTTCCGGAGCCTCTGCAACACAAGCAACTGCGGTGGTTAGCGCTGGCACTTCAGTTCCATACAAGGCACTGAAAAGGAACGGCACTGTCAGTGCTTCAACCGCCATCACACAACCCTGAAAGATTGCTTTGACTGTGCGACTAGATTGCTGAGGCTTTTTCAGATTCTTGGCCATAGTCATCAAATCACGATCTGTTCCACAAGATTGACCCGATTTTAAAGTTCTCTGAAGAGACAAGAATGCCATTTCTACAACTCATTGATTGTAAATACAAGCACAACCTTTCTAGTCATTCGCTCCATGAAGTCCAGCGACATTCACATTACCTCTGCCTCCGTCTACTTGATTCCAGTCAACATGCGCGTTCCGCTGAAATTCGGTCCAGAGACGGTGACTCGCGTCGTTTGCCTCAGGGTAAAAGTCGGCGTTCAAGATCGTGAGGGCCGTCAAGCCGAAGGCTGGGGAGAAACACCCCTGAGTGTATCCTGGGTCTGGCCCAGCACCATTAGTGTGGCCGAGCGTGCTCAGCGCATGGAAGACTTCTCCATACGTCTAGCCCAACGGCTGATGAACTGCGGACTTCAGGGACATCCCATGGAGATCGGCTCTGACTTTATCCATCATCACTTAGCCGATGAAACCCGCGCGGCGAATGCCGCAGCAGGCACACAAACGGCGGGCGCGGAGATGCCCTATCTAGGGTCACTCGTTGCCTTTAGCGCCTTTGACATCGCCATTCATGATGCTTTTGGCAACCTGCTAGAGCGTGATGTGTATGAGACTTATGGACCGGAGTTCATGAATCGCGATCTGAGCAGCTATCTTGAAGCTGAAGTAGGCAGCGGTATCGACTTCACGAGTCGTTATCCCCAGGATTTCTTTGCGGCCAAAACGGAGACTTCCCTGCCCGTCTGGCACCTCGTCGGCGGTGTGGATGCACTGGAAGCCACGGATCTGAACGGTAGCGAACCCAGCGACGAGCACCCTATTTTACTCGCCGATTGGATTCAGCGCGATGGCCTAAAATGCCTCAAAGTGAAACTCCGCGGCACGGATGCCGCCTGGGATTATGAGCGCATGGTCCGCATCGGTCGCATTGGCTTTGCCAATGGGGTGCGCTGGCTGAGTGCAGACTTTAACTGCACGGTCAAAGACCCCGCTTATGTGAATGCCATCAGCGACCGACTCCTAGCTGAAGAACCTGAGATCTATGCCCGCACTTTATACATCGAGCAACCTTTCCCCTATGATCTCGAGGCCCATCAGATCGACGTCCGGAGCGTCTCTGCCCGGAAACCCCTGTTTCTCGATGAAAGCGCTCACGATTGGGAATTTGTCCGCCTAGGTCGACGCCTTGGCTGGAGTGGCGTGGCACTCAAGACCTGCAAAACCCAGACCGGTGCGCTTTTGAGTCTCTGCTGGGCTAAGGCTCATGGGATGCCGCTGATGGTACAAGATCTCACCAATCCCATGCTGGCCATCATTCCGCACGTCAAACTCGCCGCCCATGCAGGCACGATCCAAGGCGTGGAATGCAATGCCATGCAGTTTTACCCTGATGCATCCATCCTTGAAGAGCGCGTTCATCCTGGCCTTTATCGCCGACGTGAAGGCATCATCGATCTCAGCAGCCTGACTGGTAGCGGCTTCGGCTACCGGATCGAGGAAATCGCGCGGGAACTGCCGAAACCAGCTTTTGTATCGGCTTAAGGCGCTGGTTCTTGAGCAGATGAACCCACCACCGCAAATGGTCGGCTGGTTTCACCTGGGAATAGCACCATTACCTTAGGTTCGGTCAGGCTTGGGTTCTTCAATAGCAGAATCAGGCTGACCTGCGCTGCCTGACCAAAACCCAACACAAAGGTCCCTTGCCTCACAGGCACCGTGGCCTTGATTGTCGCAAGCAAATGCACCTCAGTCGTCTCTGGGGTCAACGGGAGATTTGTGATCCCATCCATGGCCTGCCAAGTCACCTCTGGCAGTGGCAAAACGACGGAACCAAACTGCAGTTTTATATTCTCGCTAAGATAGGCCACCGCCTTTTCAAAGGTGGCCTTCACCTGTTCAGGCGTCTGCTCCAGGAACCAAGCTGCGACGACTGGCGGCAGTGAAGTCGGCTGATCGGATAAAATCACACGCGGATCCACATTGACCTTCACTGCAAAATGACCCTGCGAGTCAAAGTCCGCCTCAATGGTCATGTTCGGCACCTGATGAGCCGATGCAGACGCAGCAAGAAACAGCGTCAGTAATAATAAGCGTAATTGGAAAGGCATTGGGAGTTAATGAGGAGCTATGTTGGGGACAAAAAGCTTATCGCAGTCAATAATCTCACTCACGTGCTACTTGCGTGGGCGCAGGACGACTGCCAGTTTAGTTATCCTACATCATGGCCAAGAAAGCAGCATCTAAAAAACCCGAGTCCCTTCACCGCAAACACAGCGCCTGCGTCGTCGACGGCGTCGAGCGTGCACCAAGCCGAGCGATGCTCCATGCGGTGGGCTTCAAACGTGAAGATTTCCAAAAGTCTCAAATCGGCATTGCTAGCACCTGGAGCATGGTGACGCCCTGCAACATGCACATTGACCGCTTAGCTAAAGAATCCGCCAAAGGCGTGGATGCGGCCGGTGGGAAAAGCATCATCTTCAATACCATCACCATTTCTGATGGTATCTCTATGGGCACAGAGGGCATGAAATACTCTCTCGTCTCACGCGAGGTGATCGCTGACTCGATCGAAACCGTCGTAGGTTGCGAAGGGCTGGACGGCTACGTGGCCATCGGCGGTTGTGATAAAAACATGCCTGGCTGCCTGATCGCCATGGCGCGCATGAATCGCCCCAGCGTTTTTGTTTATGGTGGCACCATCCTGCCTGGCTGCGTCGGCCACGAAAAAAAGGATGCTGATATCGTTACCGTTTTTGAAGCCGTGGGTAAGCACGCCAATTGCCTGATCAACGACAAAGACCTCATCGATATCGAAGAAAATTCCATCCCTGGAGAAGGCAGCTGCGGCGGCATGTACACCGCGAATACGATGGCTAGTGCCATCGAGGCTCTAGGTATGTCTTTACCCAACTCAGGCGCGCAATCCGCGGTCGGTGACGATAAACTGATCGACTGCTTCGATGCAGGCGTCGCTGTGATGAACATGATCAAGCTGGGCATCACACCCCGCGATATCATGACGAAGGAAGCTTTTGAAAATGCCATCACCCTGATCATCACCCTCGGTGGCAGCACCAATGCTGTGCTTCATCTCATCGCCATGGCCCATGCAGCCAATGTAAAGCTGAGTATCGACGACTTCACGCGCATCGGCAAGAAGACCCCGGTTTTGGGCGACCTGAAACCCAGCGGCAAATACTTCATGAACGATCTGGTAAAGATCGGCGGCACTGTTCCGCTCATGCGCATCCTCGTCGAGGAAGGTCTCATGCACGGCGACTGCCTGACGGTCACGGGTCGCACCATGAAAGAAAACCTGCGAAAATCCAAGATCGTCTATCCAAAGGGCCAGACCATCATCCGTCCGCTCAGTGATCCAATCAAAAAAGACAGCCATCTGGTTATCTTCCGCGGTAACCTCTGCCCCGAAGGAGCTGTCGGTAAGATCAGCGGCAAAGAAGGTCTTAAATTCACCGGCAAAGCCATTGTCTTTGAGTCGGAAGAAACCGCCCTACAGGCCATTCTGCATGACAAAGTGAAGAAAGGCCACGTCATCGTCATCCGCATGGAAGGCCCCAAAGGTGGTCCAGGCATGAGAGAGATGCTTTCCCCGACCAGTGCCATCATGGGCAAAGGACTTGGCAAAGATGTCGCCCTCATCACCGACGGACGTTTCAGCGGTGGCAGCCACGGTTTCGTCGTCGGTCACGTGACACCAGAAGCTTTTGTTGGTGGACCAATTGCCGTCATCAAAAATGGTGACGCCATCACGATCGACGCTGAGAAGCGTGCCATCACTCTGGGCGTCTCAGCCAAAGAACTCAAAGATCGCTTGGCCAAATGGAAGCAGCCAAAACCACGCTACACCCGTGGAGTCTTGGCTAAGTATGCCAAGTTGACCACGAGCGCCAGCTTGGGTGCCGTCACAGACATGGGCCTTTAATCTCCACCCTCTGGGGCAGGGCTTACACATGAAATGAGGCTTTAAACCTAGAAGCTGGGCATTGTTACAGGATTGACAAGATTGTCAGGATGAACAGGATTTTTTCAGACCTGTTAATCCTGCCTTCTTGTTAATCCTGTATTATCTGGTGCCCTATTTTTGGTGCGTAAGCACTGCCATCTGGGGCGGATGTCGGCACGACGCCGACATCTGCACTCAGAATAAGCCAGACTCTTAGCCAAGAGCCTCAGCGAATCTCGCGATGAGGTCCGCACTCTCTTCCAATCCGGCGGAAACACGTATCAGGTGACTTGGCACGCCGCAGCTAGCAGCCCAGTCGAGCTCGTCGTAATGGGCTAACAACGTGTAAGGACAGACCAAGGTGAAATTAGTTCCCAAACTTGGGCCTTTGCAGACCCGCAAGGCATCATAAAAAGCGGGACTGGTCTGCGCGGCATCTTTGAGCAAGAAAGAAAACAAACAGCCATAACCACCGTCTTCACGACGAATAAACTCGTAACCTGCCCCCCCTGATGACGTGCATGCCAGACTTTTTCGACTCGGGGATGATTCTTCAGGAAATCAGCCAGCGCTAAAGCATTTCGACTCATGATCCGAGCACGAAGAGCAAAGTCACGACTATTCAATTCTAAAGCGACTGCATCTCCACGCCAGAGAGTATGGTCAGCATGCCCTGTGAGAAACGTGGAGAAGGCCGCATAGTGTGGTGAGGCACGATTCAGGATGACACTGCCAGCCAAGACATCGCCTGCCCCAGAAAAACTCTTCGTCAAACTGGAGGTGATCGCATCAGCCACGCGCATGGCATCGACATGAACCACCGTGGAGATCGTATCATCAACAATGATCGGCACATCCGGCTGTGTCTCAGCACGGATTTTCAGCAATCGCGGAAGATCCACACAACGCAGCAATGGATTGCTCGGAGCCTCGCAAAAAAGACCTGCCAAGGGCTCATTTTGAAGCAAGTGATGAAGATCCGCATACTCACTCTCCGTGAGCAACGGCAGGAAATGCGCCCCATGGCCAAACATCTGCTGGAGCTTCAAAACATCGACATAAGGGAAATCTAGCTGCGCCGTTTTCCGACCTGGGAAAAGAGTCGTCAGCATTCGATGCACGGCAAAGTTTGCCGCCATGCCAGAAGGGAAAAGAAACACATCTTCAGGTTGTTGCCCAGAGAGCTCGGCTAAGCGCTGACGCAAGATGAGACTAGCAGCCTTGCCTTCGGCTTCGCTGACATCACTCTTGATTCTTCCAAGCACATCGCAGGCTTGGCGTGTGCTCACCACCTCCCCACAGAAGCGCCAGAATCGACGGGCGGTGACATAGGCATCCGCTGGAAAAATGACCACGCCCAGCGCTTCTGTCCACGCAACCGCACGGCCTGAAAAACCATGACGAGCGATGAACTCCACGCATCTCTCCGCATGAAGAAGACGGGGAAAAACCAAACAGCGCTCACCTTCACCGGCGAGTTCTTTTTCCGCTGCAGCAAAAAGCGCACTCACGGCTGGTGGACAGCAAAAGCGTGGATAACCAGAACGAAACTTGGAAACGATGTCAGGATCACCTTCTTCATAGCCAATCACATGTTTCCATAAAGGCAGACTGACACTGACACCATATTCATCATCAGGCAGCGGACTACCTAGACTATCAGCTTCCCAAATTGGGTGGGTAAGGAGATCAGACATGTTCAGGACTTCGCGTTCAGGGCTTGTTCAATGTCTGACCAGAGATCTTCAACATGCTCGATACCGACCGAAAATCGGATCAAGCCATCCGTGACACCAGCCTCTTCGCGAATCTCTTTCGGGATAGATGCATGGGTCATCGTGGCAGGGTGACAGACGAGGGACTCGATGCCGCCCAGACTCTCTGCCTGCGTAAACAGATGCAACCGACGTATAAACGCCAGCGCCTCTTCTTGGCTATGGCCAAAATCAGCCAGCAACATGCCACTACCGCCGCTCATCTGTTTGCGAGCCAGCTCATACTGCGGATGGCTAGGCAAGAAGGGGTAGCGAACACTTTTCACCCCCTTACTACCTTCTAAGCGCTGAGCCAAAGTGAATGCATTGAAGTTGTGCCGCTCCATACGCAGAGCCTCTGTTTTTACCCCGCGAGAGGTTAGCCAAGTATCAAAAGGGCTCGGCTGCAAACCCAAGGCCTTTTGGGCAAAGATCATCTTTTCCTGCCACTCGTCTGAATTGGAGCAAACGGCTCCACCCAGAGCATCCGAGTGACCATTCGTGTATTTGGTCGTACTTAGAAGAGACAAATCAGCGCCCAAATCCAGCGGCTGCTGAAGCATGCTAGAGGCAAAGGTATTATCCACGACAACGGTGCTGCCAGCAGCGTGAGCGACATCTGAGATCGCTTTGATGTCTAGAATCTTCAGAAGCGGATTGGTCGGCGATTCTAGCCAAACAAGTGCCGGCTTGATCTGCGAAATGAGCGAGTAGTTCGCCGGATTGGCCAAATTCACATACTTGATATGCACGTCAAACTTCCGCAAGGCACGCTCAAAGAGGCGATACGTGCAGCCGTAAATGTTCTGCTCAGAGATGATCGTATCTCCTGCCTTCAGACCAAAAGCGATCGCTGTAATCGCAGACACGCCACTGGCAAAGACGGTGCAATGTTGGGCTTTTTCCAGGCTGGCTAGTGTAGTCTGGAGATTCCGGAAATTCGGGCTGCCGCTGCGGGTGTAGTCAAAGTTCCCAGGATTCCCTGTCTCAAAGGTGGATGACATGTAGATCGGAGGGATCACCGCGCCAGTCTCGCTGCGGTAGTCCTGACCGACATGGATGGCACGCGTTTCGAAGCGCGCGTCGTTTGGAACTGTGGGATCGTCCTTCATGGTAAGCACGTATTGAACCACGGCTGGACTCACATGCAAGAGACGGCGCAAAAGACAAGTTCCGCTGGATTTCACCAGATTTCCTGTTCGGCATATCTGTGCTTGCCACCCAGCATGGTCTCCGCTGATTGTAACCAACTGTATCATGCTTACTGCCACGCACGCCCCCACCGTCGTCATCGAAAACTTTTATCCCTGCCTGGAAGGTGGCCGCCATCCGATCAAGCGTGTCGTCGCAGAACCACTGACTTTGTGGTGTGATATCTTCACCGATGGACATGTCGTGATGTCTGCCGTGCTCAAATGGCGTCTCATTGGAGCCAAGCGCTGGTTTGAAGCACCGATGACGCCCACGGAAAATGATCGCTGGCAGGGCACATGCAGCTTTGAATCCGTCGGCCGCTGGGAATATGAGGTCGAAGCCTGGTCGGACAGCTTTCGTGGCTGGAAAAAAACTTTTGCCATTCGTGTGCACGCCAAAGATCTCGATGCGCCGGTCGAAGCCCTGGAAGGTGCCAGACTGCTACGCGAAGCCGCTCAGCGCGCCCGTGCTGCCGGAGCAGCAGACTGTGGCACCCAGATCGAAGACGTAGCAGATCTACTCAGCACACTCCCACCGGAGGAAGTTCTCGATGTTCTGCTCTCCGATGACCTCCAGGCCCTGATGGATAGCTATGCTGACCGCAGCCTTTCAACCTCTAGCGATTCATTAAAAGTCATCGTCGAGCGTGAACGCGCGCGATTCTCCGCTTGGTATGAATTTTTTCCGCGTGGTGCAGAAGGTCGTGCCGATAAACACAGCACCTTCCGCGACTGCCTACCACGTCTCGATGACGCGAAGGCGATGGGATTTGATACGATCTATTTCCCGCCTATCCACCCGATCGGCACAACGGCTCGTAAAGGAAAAAACAACACGCTGATTGCCTATGCAGACGACGTCGGCAGCCCCTGGGCCATTGGAGCCAAGGCCGGCGGACATCGGGAGGTCGAGCCCGCCTTAGGCACGATGGATGACTTTCTCTGGCTCGTCGGCGAGGCTAACAAACGCGGCCTGGAGATCGCTCTCGACTTCGCCATCAACTGCTCGCCAGACCATCCGTATGTCAAAGATCATCCTGATTGGTTCTACCAGCGTCCAGATGGCAGCATCCGCTACGCAGAAAATCCGCCAAAAAAATATCAGGACATCTACCCCATCAACTTCCACTGCGCCGACTGGAAAAATCTCTGGCGTGAGTTGATCGATGTTGTGCTCTTCTGGGTGGATAAGGGTGTGAAGATCTTCCGCGTGGACAATCCCCACACCAAGCCCGTCTCCTTTTGGGAAGAACTCATCAGTGCCGTTCACCGCAAAGACCCATCCATCATCTTTTTAGCCGAAGCTTTCACGAAGCCGAAAATGATGCAGGTGCTGGGTAAGATCGGCTTTACCCAAAGCTACACGTACTTTACCTGGCGTGAGGACAAAGCAGGCCTAACCGAGTATGCCAAAGAACTCACTCAGGGTGAGATGCGCTGGTATTATCGCGGGAATTTCTGGCCGAATACGCCTGACATTCATCCCTTTTACCTGCAAAACGCCCAAGCCAGTATGTTCCGCTTCAGAGCTGCCTTAGCTGCCACGCTTTCCTCTACATGGGGCATGTATGCGGGTTATGAACTTTGTGAAAACGCGCCACTTCCTGGCAAAGAAGAGTATCTCGATTCCGAGAAGTTCCAGCTCAAGAACCGCGATTACAACGGTCCCGGCAACATCAAAGGCTTCATCGCCAGACTCAACCTTATTCGCCGGGAAAACCCAGCGATGCACCTCTACGACAATCTGGTTTTTCACGGCACGAACCACGAGCAACTCATCGCCTACAGCAAAAGCACACCGGATTGGACAAACCGACTGCTAACCATCATCAGCCTCAATGGCCATGCCGCTGTGTCAGGGACAGTTCACGTCGATTTACAAGCTCTAGGTCTTGATGCCAACAAGCCCTATCGGGTCACCGATCTCATGCACGGCCACAGCTACGAGTGGCATGGCAGAGACAATTACGTCTCTCTTAACCCAGATGGCACCTCCATGCACCTCTTCAAAGTGGAGCAGTAATTTATGAGTAAACACCATCATCATCACCACGCTGGCTGTGTCAGGCCTGAGCCTGGAAAACTCGTCTCAGAGGCCGTTGAACGAGCACGTGCTTCCGGTCTTCGCCGCACGAAGGCACTGGAAAATGTACTCTCCATCCTGATCCATGCCTGCCAGCCACTCACGTTGGCAGACATCGCCGAACATCCGGATCTGGATACGGGTGCAGATAAAGCCACGGTCTATCGTCTGCTGATGAAATTAGAGCAGCGCTCGCTCATTCGCAGGCTCGGCCTGCATGATCGCGCGGCTTACTACACCATGATCTTGCCAGGAGAACACAGTGATTACCTCATCTGCAATGAGTGCGGTCGCATTGAAAAGCTAGATATCGCCTGCCCTGTTCAGGTTTTGGAAAAGCAGATCGCTAAAAGTTCGGGCTTCAAAAAACTCTATCATGAACTCGAGTTCTTTGGCCAATGTCCCGACTGTGCACAGAGCTAGGTGATTCTACGCCTGACTCTAAGCTTCCATAGTTAGATCCAGCTGAGACTGACCCAGCCTCTGATGTAAATCCTCTGAACGTGGAATGGAAACGAGAACGGCCTGCTCCACGACGATCAGGCGCCAGCGCATAGAGAAAATCGAGGAGATCCTAGCTTTAAATGCACCTTAAATCTGGCCATCTGTCGACGACGGATGCGGATATCAGGTCCACTTACTCTAGCCCAGAGCTAGCCGCGGCGGCTCTGTATCCGACAGTCAAAAAGCAGCGCCGCAATAAGAAGACTGCATGTTGACTCTTCGACTCTTTCAGACCGGTAGATCATCTGGCCAATTGATCTCCGTCTCGCCGTGCATGACCTCACCAAGAACTGGAACATCAAGATAATTCTGAAGAACCATGCGATTAGAAATACTGGCCGCGTCACGCTCATCGTGAGCGTAATTGAGGATCATTCCGGCGCATGTGAGGCCGCGAGCTTGGATGTTTTTCACGGTCAAAAGTGTGTGGTTCAAACAGCCTAATTTATTATTCACCACGACAATGATTGGTAGTTCTAACGCAGCGGCAAAATCAGCCATCGTCTCCTTTCCAGCCAAAGGCACCTCCCAACCGCCTGCGCCTTCGACGATCACATGACTGTGCATAGCTGTAAGCTTATAGAAACCCTGACGCGCTCTTTCGGTATCTAATTTTGTATTTTCCAGCAATGCAGCCGCATACGGTGAAGCGGGCACTTTCAGGAAAACGGGATTGATCTCCTCAACAGATAAAACACTACCACAGGCTTGCTGAATTGCCAACGGATCACGTCGATCACCACAGGCAAAAGGTTTATAACCCACGGCGTTATGCCCCGCGAGGCGGAGCGCTTCTATCAGCAGGCAAGTCACGTATGTTTTGCCTGCGTCAGTGTCGGTACCTGTGATAAAATAATGCATGTCATCCAGTCAAAGCGGTCATTCTATCTGAGGTCAAGCTCTGAGGCAGAGTTTGCACTCAATCTAGTTTAGCTCATGGTAACAGATCTATGCGAAATACGACTCTTCTCCGCCCCCGTGAGCGCTCTCTCAGGACGAAATCCGAGATCGCACGCTGGCGCACTCACCGCAGTCAATGGTTTAACACACTTGAACCAAGTCTGCTTTTCCAAAGACTGTTCGATCACATCCCTGGCGTGTCTTTCTTTGCCAAAGACGCAAATGGCCATCTCATGTATGCCAGCCAGGGGTTATTAGACCGTTACCAGATGCTGGATGACTCGGAGATTTTGGGAAGAACCGACTTTGATCTAAACCCTGGTAGCATGGCTCAGGCCTATGTCGATGACGACAAGCACTTGCTTTGTGGCAAAGCCAAACTTGTCGAACGAATCGAATTGTGGTGGGACCGCCAAGGTATGCCAGACTGGTTTCTTGTGACCAAGATGCCTCTCATGGATCCAAAAGGCCGGCCCCAAGGCGTCATGGGACTGCTACGCCGACCCGATGATGCTGAGCGCCAGTTACCCGTTTTTCAGACAGTGGCCCAAGCCGTGGAAATCATGCGGCGTGATTATGGCAAGCCGCTCCTCATTGAAGAGATTGCAATGGCTTGCGGCCAATCGGTCCGTCAACTTCAACGTCGATTTCAGACCGCCTTTGGAGTGACTCCTCAAGAGTTCCTGCTTAAAACCCGAGTCCTATGCGCTGCACGTTTGCTGGAAACGTCGACTGCCTCCATTTCAGAAGTAGCTAGAAAGTGCGGCTTCATGGATCAGAGCTCATTCACCCAACACTTCCGTAAACGCACAGATATGACTCCGACGGCCTACAGGCAAAGCCAAAGGCACCAAGCTGGGAAAGGCTAAGCCAACCATTCCTTGAGCACTTTAAGATCGCGAATATGCGCTTCACGGAACTCTTTAAGCACCTCTGCAGACTTCGGGTCGCCTTGGAGATACTCGACATGCAATGAGATTGGACCTGCGAAACCGCGCTCTTTCACCAACTTCACAAAGTCAGGACTCACCTGCCCCTGACCCAGTGGGCATCCTTGAGCCTTCCGGCCCTCCCACTTGAAGTCCTTGAAATAAACCGCTCCCCAATGATCTGCCGTCAGTGCGGCGCTCAGGGGCCACTGAGAACCTCCTTCGACGGTGGCGTGGTAAATGTCATAGCAGAAGGACCATTGCGCAGGTGTGTATTCCCGCATGATTGTGTAAATGTCCCAGATGGGGGCGGCGACATAGTCTTTCCCACTGTGATTTTGCACCAGCGGCTGGATACCGATCTCTTGGCAGAGTTGAACCAAGTCCTTGATCCTCGGGCGCAGCTCCTGGACTTGCTCCCAAATTGGCTTCTTCAAATCATATTTGTAATACAGCATGCGGAAGCGCTTAACGCCCAGTTGTGCGGCTGTCCGAAGCACAGCCTCAGTTCGCTGTTCTTTGCTAACTTCATTGATGCCTGAGGTCAGAATGGTTAGCTCCAATCCCTGTTTTTTTAGCGCTTCAACATACTTGGGTAATTCAACTTCGATCTGCTCCGGCTCGATGTGCCCTTTAGGACGGATGGGGGATTCTACTCCATTCACACCCATTTCAGCACCCAGACTAGCGATGTCATCATAGGGCAAACCCTGGAGGTGTTTGGTGAAAAAGCAAATTGAGTTGGCTGACTTCGATGCGGCTTTCACGCTCGGAGCAAATGCGAGTGAACCTGCGAAAACTGAGGCCTGATGGAGAAAAGTGCGGCGATTAGGCATGATGAAGTAAACGTCGCTAAAACAGCGCTGTTTCACCTTCATGCAAGATACGAACACGATCTTCAAGATGACGATGAGCTGCCTCATAGGCTAATCTTTCAGCAGGCTCATGAATCGGCTCACTGCCGAGAGGAAAAGTGTCATGATGCATCGGAATCATGAACTCCGCCCCGAGCATGGCAAAGGCATCCAGTGCCTCCTCTGGATTCATGTGAACTGGCCGGCCGCTGGGTGCTTCATAGGCACCGATGGGCATCAGAGCTACATCGATCCGAGCACGCTGACCGATTTCCTGAAAACCCTCAAACATCGAACTATCTCCGCAGTGAAACAGTGTGCGTTCAGGACCTTCGATTAAATAACCACCGAAACCACGATGGGTGTCATGAATCATACGCGCCCCCCAATGACGCGCTGGAGTAAGTGTCATTTTCAGATCTTTAAATTGAGCCTGTCCCCAAGTCTCTAACTCGACGATTTGGCCAAAACCACAACGTTTCACAACACTGCCGACACCTTGAGGGACGATGATCGGCTGTCCGCGTGCAATCCTGCGCAAGCTAGGCAAGTGCAAATGATCAAAGTGCGCATGAGTGATGAGAACTAAATCCAGCGGAGGCAAATCACTGGCCCATAAACTCGGATGGCGGATGCGTTTCACAGGGCCATGCCAGAGCGCCCAGTTAGGATCGATGATCAAATTCACTCCTGCAATTTGTCCAAAAAAGCCAGCGTGCCCAAGCCAAGTGACGCCGATCTGATTAGACTGCGCCAGAGGCACCCCATTAATCTCTCGCTTCGGCTTTCGCGGAGCTAGGATCGTGGGGATCAGAATGTCCCCAATGAATTGTAAATTACGCTTACGCCAGCCCTCTGTCGGAAGGAGCCCCACATGATTTTCCTGATTCACACCCAGAGTAAAAGGAATGCGCATTTTCCCAGGGCGGCTTATGAAAGCAGGCCCCTCGCGGTCCGGTGCAGAATCATGAATCATTATCGCGATTTCCCAATGAGTCTGAACGCTAAGGGCCTGTGGTGCCTGTGACAACACTGTTTTTGCTTCATTACGCTTGGCAGTTGTGACTGTAGAAGCCAAATTGACGACCTGATGAAGCCAGCAACACCAACAGAATGGACCAAGAAAAACCTTAGAAGCTTCATTCGGTCACGCTTGCGCGAGACACCCGAAACGGTCCTTTATTCATGGTCGATCCAACTCGTAACTCATTTACAGTCCAGAGAAGATTTGTGGCAAAAGCCTGGCATCGTCGCCCTGTTTGGAGGCTTACGCAGTGAGCCTGATCTCATCTCCGTTTTTCTACCATGGCTACAGGAGCTTGGCTGGAAAACGGCTCTCTTCACCATTTCTGGGACTCAATTGCGGCCCGTCATCGTCCAGAATGAAGAAGACTTAAAGCGTGGCTATCTCGGTGTCTGGGAGCCACTTGGAGATCAAGCCATCCCCCTCGGCCAACTAGATATGATTCTCGTTCCTGGACTCGCTTTTGATGAAGCTACTGGCGCACGAATGGGACGCGGCGGTGGTTTTTACGACCGCCTGCTTTCCCACCCAGAGATAAAGGCAAAGCTGATTGGAGTGGCCTTTCACCTGCAAATGCTGCCAGACATTCCGACAGAGGAACACGATATTCACCTATATGAAATAATCACTGAAAAAGGCACTCAACGGATCGTGCCCATCGCAGGCATCAATGACTGACGCGCCATGAAACCACGCCCAACAAATGGCGGCACTGAATTAAAGGCCACCCGACGTGTATTATAGAACTCCATCAAACGAGAGCGTGTAGCGACCAATCGAGCGTAAAGCCCTGAATTGGCTGAATCATGTGGCATCGTTTTGATACTCTGATTGAGATGTTTGATTGCCGGCACCACACTCGCATAACGATAGGCAGGATACTTTTCGGTCAAATAGCGTTGCGATAATCCATAATGAACCACGACGGAATGACTTTGGTCACCAGCGCCTAACAATGAATTGCTCATGGCCTCAGGTCCAAATTCACTGGCTGGCATGATCAACACCTTGGTCATCAAAGATTGCGGATGGAACCTTTCAGAACAACCCACAAGAAAGAGCAGACATAAAGACAACAAAATAGAAAATGATTTCATACGAAGAACGATGCGGCACAAACGAGTGAGCACAACTTTAATGACAGCTTTGTCATGCACTTAAAAGGACCGGATCGGAGGACGCACCTCCTCCGCAATCGTGTAGCTAGGTGCCCCCGCAACACAATCACGGAATAGCCCACCGATCAGTGCAGCGACGGGCCAATTCATTTCCCCAGGCGAAAAATCCCCACTCGTGAAGACGACGATCGAGTAAGGAACGCTGCCATAGCAAAAGAAAAGCGACTCGTGATCCCACTCGCCATGGTTGCCTGTTTCCCCACCCACATAACCAACAGTGCGCGGCAGGAATAGGCGACCCACGCCATACTGATCACGCCTCATTGCCTCTAGCAAGAACTCGCCCCCGTGATCAAATTGGTAGTTTACACAGCGCTCATAAAAATCGGTGACAAAACGTGGTGAAAGTTGATTGGCCAACACATGCGAAGTCGGCAGATGATACTTCGCATCGAAAGAGGCTTCATCGGCAGAAGTCAGACGAGATTTCAGTGCCATCCAGGATGAGTTCACACTTTTGTCACAAACCAGCACGACGTGCATGAACTCCTCATAACTGAGTGCTACGCCACGTTTTTCCAGCAGCATAGCAGAGATCATCGGCTTTGGAATAGAGCGTCCCATAAACAGTCGATCAGCCTGAAATGCGGCGTGATACACACCTGTATGTCAATTTTTACGACATAACCGACGCTTGAATCATAACGATGTACTTCATAAAAATGCTGCATGTCATGTGTCCAAGCGCGACCTTGACCACCATAGGGATGATAACGGAAACGCGCGCCAGACGCCAAAGAGATGAACCCATGGGAACCGCACAACCGCCAAGCAAACTAGGCAGCGCTACCGCGAATCCGCGCAGCTAATTTCGGCGCGTTGTCGAGTTTGAATCAGACGAACTCACTGTCATAACTTGAGAGAACTAGTATGACAAAAAGAATGAAGTTCCCATACAGACTTCCTCACACCTTCAGGTCATAAAAGCGAATCGCATTCTGGGACCAAAGCTTCTGTTGATCATTCGCCGAGCGTGAGGCGATAATTTGTTTCAATGCATCAACCCAATTTTGCAATTGACCTCCGAGCAGACAAACAGGCCAATCGCCACCAAAGAAAACACGATTAGGTCCAAAGGCATCCAGACAATGATTCACAACGGGCGCAAGATCTTCTGCATGCCATTGTCCTGGTGGCACAAAAGCCACGATGCCACTGATCTTGCACATCACCCCTGGCTGCGCCGCTACGGCGTCGATGCCGCGCTTCCATTCATCTGATGTACAACTCCGTTTCAAATCGGGACCCAGTTTTGGATTGAAGGCTTTCGGGTCGCCATTCCCGCAATGATCCAGGACAAAACACGTTTCAGGGCATTGCTGAATTAGCTTCACGCCATCCAAAAGTTCAGTCGGGCGCATCGTCAGTTCGAAATTAAGTCCATTTTCACCGAGCACTTGCACCCCCTGCACGAACTCCTTACTCAAACTAAATCCCGGAGGTGTGCTGGCTCCATGCAATACCTGGCGCAGACCTTTGACCCGATGATTGCCTGAGTAGCGCTTGATATAACTCTCGAAATCGGCTGAGGCAGGCCGACCTCCGATAGTCGCAGCGATGGTGGGCGTCTTCTCAGAAAGACACTGAGCGACCAAGGCATCGGCCTCTTTGATATGATCCACTGGGGCTACATCGACCTCCATGTAGATTGCCTTGATATTCAGACCAGCGATTGCCTTCAAATAGTCTGCGTTCACAAAATCATGATTCAACACTTCTGGCGCACCCGCCACCCACGGCGGGCTCAGAACACTCCGATCCCAAAGATGCTGATGGGTATCTATGATCAGCGAATCTGGCCTACTGACACTCGAGCAAGAAGAGAGCGCAGCCCCGGCAGAGGTCTGTAGAAAGTGACGACGGTTCATAGGTCCAAAATTTATGCGCAAAGCTCTTTCACCACATGCCCGTGAATGTCAGTGAGGCGATAGTTTCGACCTTGGAAGCGATACGTGAGGCGTTCATGATCAAAGCCGAGCAGGTGCATGATGGTGGCTTGGAAGTCATGAACATGGACTTTGTTTTCGGCGATGTGAAAGCCTAATTCATCCGTGCTGCCGTAGTCATATCCAGATTTCACGCCACCACCCGCCATGAAGAGTGTGTAACAATCAGGGTAGTGATCGCGTCCCAGAATCTTGCCAGCGGCTGTGCGGCCTTCACGGAAAGGCGTGCGTCCAAACTCACCACCCCAAATGACAAGGGTGTCTTCAAGCAATCCACGCTGCTTGAGATCTTTGATAAGCGCTGCGACAGGCTTGTCTGTTGCGGCCATTTTTTTGGTTAATCCATCCGTTATGCCAGAATCGGAAGAGGTGCCGTGAAAGTCCCAGCCCCAATCGAAAAGATTCACAAACCGAACACCTTGCTCGATGAGACGTCTCGCCAGCAGGCAGTTATTGGCAAAGCTGGATTCACCAGGCTTAGCACCGTAGTCTTCAAGCACTTTGGCTGGCTCTTTGGAGATATCCATCACCTCAGGCACACTAGTCTGCATACGAAAGGCAAGTTCGTACTGTGAGATGCGGGTCATCGTCTCAGAGTGACCCAGTTCGGCAGCTTGCAGTTCATTGATTTCCTTGAGCGCATCTAGCGTTTTGCGGCGCAGATCACGGCTCATGCCCGCTGGATTATTGGCATACAAAACAGGGTCGCCTTTACTACGGCATTGCACGCCCTGATACACGCTAGGAATGAATCCGCTACCCCAGCAAGCCTGACCACCACTCGGCTGTGTTCCACTGGAAATGAGAGCGACAAATCCAGGCAGATCCTGATTCTCTGTTCCAAGACCATAAGTGGCCCATGAGCCCATGGATGGGCGCCCTTGACGAATGTGTCCAGTGAATAGCAATAGCTCGGCAGGCGCGTGATTGAACTGATCTGTGTACATTGACCTCACCATGGTGATGTCATCCGCAAGACCATGAAAATTTGGGCAGGCATCACTCATCCACATGCCTGCTTTTCCATACTGCTTGAATGTCCGCGGGGTGCCCATGAGCTTCGGCACGCCAGTCGTGAAAGCAAATTTACGACCTTTTAAAACGCTGTCAGGGCAGTCTTGCCCATTCCGCTTTACCAGTTGAGGCTTATAATCAAAGAGATCTAAATGCGGCGGCGCACCAGACATGTGAAGGTAGATCACACGCTTCGCCTTAGCGGCTGTGAGCGGCTGTTTGGGAACGAGCGGATTGTCAGATTTAGTCGCAGCCTCGGACTGCATCGCCCGCATGGCGATGGCGCCGAGGCTAAACTGCCCTGCCCCAGTGATAAACTGTCGACGCGTGTTAAACTGGAGACGATCGTGGAGAACGGGGTTCATTGTCCGTTAATACGCATTGGAAACGCTGCCTCTAGCCAAATCAATTCATGACTTGAGGTCACCATTTGTAACCTCAAGTTTGCAAAACCCATTCCACTCCGAAGAGCCGTTACTCCGCAATCACCGCAGCGCGGGCATTTTCCTCGGCACCAGTCTTCTCCAGATAGTAATCGTAGCCACCACTATATGGGGTAACGACACCACTGCTGATGTGCAACACCTTCGTAGCGATGCTACGGATGAAATGCACATCATGAGAAATGAAGACGAGCGTTCCTTCAAACTTTTGCAAGGCGAGAATCAAACCTTCGATAGCCCAGATATCAAGATGCGTCGTCGGCTCGTCCATGAGCAAGAGGTTAGGAGGATCGACGAGGAACTTCACCAGGTTGAGACGACTTTTTTCGCCTCCACTAAGCACTTTACAGCGCTTATGCACATCCTCACGCTTGAAGAGGAAGCTACCAAGGATGCTGCGTGCATCGTCTTCACGCAACTCAGGAGCGCAGCGCTTTAATTCTTCGAGAATCGTGCACTCAGGATCAAGCGTATCACTGCGATGCTGGGAAAAGTAGCCCATCTTGACATTGGTGCCAAATTTACGATCGCCCTTCTGGAACGGGACCACGCCTGCCATGATCTTAATCAATGTGGATTTACCTGAACCATTAGGTCCGACAAGAACTGTGCGCTCACCTTTTTCAATTTCCAAATCAAGGCCCTTATAGATCTTCTTTTCTCCATAAGCCTGATGGATGTCCGTAAGCGCAATCACACGCTGACCGCTTCGTTGAGGCTGAGGGAAATTAAAGCGGAAGGCTTTGCGTAGAGGACGTGGCTTATCCAACTTGTCCATCTTTTCCAGCTGGCGCTCACGGCTCTGCGCTTGGGCAGATTTCGAGGCCACGGAGCGGAAACGGTCGATGAATTCCTGAATGTGCTCGATCTCTTTTTGCTGATTTTTCCAAGATTGATAAGCGCGATCGTAGTTCTCTTCCTTCTGCTTCAGATAGCTGGTGTAATTTCCCTGATATTGCAGAAGTTTGCTTTCATCGATCTCATAAACAGTCTCTATCAGCTCATCCATAAAATCGCGGTCATGGGAAATGAGCAGAATCGCACCTGGATAATTTTTCAGGTAGTTTTTAAACCACAGGAGTGAAAGCAAATCGAGATGATTCGTCGGCTCATCCAGCAGGAGCAAATCAGGCTCTATGACAAGCAACTGCGCCAAATGCGCGCGCATGACCCAGCCGCCGGAATACTCACGCGCAGGTTTGTTAAAATCACTCTCCTTGAAACCAAAGCCCTTCAAAATCTTTTTGGCCTTAGCCTCGGCCTGCGGATCATTAAGAGCATCATGTTTAGCATGGGCCTCATTATATTCAGGGGAAGCCACGTCACCCTTGGCCTCGTAGTCGCGCAATACGACCTCCAATCGCTCAATCTCACCCGCTTTTCCGGTAGCTACGTCAAGAATGGTTTCTTCACCGACAGGTTCACTTTCCTGAGGAAGATAGCCAAGAGTGGTCCATTCATCGCGCGCGACTTCTCCCGAATCGGGCTCATCTTGTTTGAGAATCAGAGAAAAAAGGGTTGATTTACCAGCTCCATTCGGCCCGACTAGGGCGACACGTTCCGCATAATTTACGGTCATGTTAGCTCCGGTAAAGAGCGTGCGGGCATTGAAGGTCTTGGTAACGGCGCGAAGATTCAGCATGGGGGTCGTGGCAGTAGCATGAACTGGGCTACTTTGCAGCCGCTTTTTGTTCAGCCGGCCGATTCCGTGCAAAATTTAGGCTAAGCACCTTAGCGATCTAGGGGACGAAAACAGGCCGCTTCCAGATAGGCACCCTTGTTTTCACCTCCTGCAAATACCAGCGACAGAGGTCAAAGGCGGCCGCACTGTGCTTGGTGCGGACGCGAATGAGGATGGAAGGCTCCTCTGCAGCCACAAAACCCAACCGATGCTGAATAAACACCTCATGCGGGCCATGCGCTACCCGCCCAGATTCCACCAATTCAGCCAACATTTTTTCCGCCATGGGCTGATAGGCACTGTAGTCGATGCCGGAAATAAGACGATTGTCTTCCAGTCCTCTGACTGTTCCCAGAAACCTGACTTCAGCCCCCTGCCCTACTGAAAAAGCAGGCGTGAGCTCTGGGATAGCTTGTGGAGAAAGTATGTAGGAAGTCGGCATCTCAGGTTATGGGAGCACGAGATTCGTCTCTGCGCTAGTTTTCAAAAGCTGGTTAATAAGCCTCTTCAACGCTGTAATTCCAAATGAGCGGTCCATTAAACCCATTGTTGTAGTCAGCATCAATGAAGTAGACGCGGTCATAGCCCGAACCGCCATTGCCAGCGATGTAGCTATTATTCAGGTTTTTTAGCCGCTAGCAAAATCACCTTCCGCCAGGACGATTGAAAATCGGTGGAATAATCTTTTTCAGCATTGGCAGCAGCGTCTTCACGGAGTCTTCGGCCATGCGTTCAGCTTCCAGATTTGCAGCTTCACTCGGAGTTTCTCGAGCCTGCTTAAAACTCCCGGAGCCGCCGTTCAGCACCATTGCCGTCCATTTAGGATCCGAAAATGAGCCATCTCCATGATACTGGAGCAGCTCACTGAATGGCAGAAAGACAATACCCGGCAGGCCACGAACACGCACTTGCGCAGCTAGGTCCACGACGTCGCGAATGAAGTCGATTTTTCCGCTGAGTAAAATTCTAAACGTGCTTGTCAGTGCCTCAAAATCCTCCGTCATGACAAAACCATCAGCCACCCTAAACGTGCAGTCTGCTTCTTTAGCCACATTATATCCAGCAATCTGTTTGGGCAGAACAGTGCCCAGAACAGGCGCCAGAACACCCACGATCGGCACCGAATACAGATTCCCATTCAAGATCGTTAAAGCACCATCGCCCTTTAAGGCAGGCCAATCATTGAGTCTTCCTGAAAACTTAAAGTGACCCGTCATGTCGCCTTCCGTATCATTATTTTTGGAATAAATTTGTGCAAATCTCGGCAAGCTCACACTCTTCACGTTCATGTTACCTGAGAACTCCTGAGAGTGCACACCAGGGCCAACCAGACCGTTAAGTTCAAATCCGCCTCCCAGCAAATTCGAGATAATGTCGAATTTCGTGCCCTGCCCCGCATTCCGCACATCGGCCTGAAGACTCTCAAAAGGCAGCTTTTTACCAAAAGCCTCATAAGGGAACTTAGCTGCCTTCAGGGTCACCTCAAAATCCCCACTTTCAGGGCGAAGGTCCACAGAGCCCTTGGCAAGCATCGGGCCACCATACAACTGACCACTAACCTCAAAATTCATCTTGGGACCTTTAAAAGTCAGATCCCCTTTGGGAGAATTAATCAAATAGTCTTCACCAAATAAGACATAGCGGCCGGTTCCTGTCGCATGGTGAAATTTCACCCGAAGATCATTCTTATCTGGCACGCGGTAATTGACTGTTCCATTGACCTCAGCCGAAGTCGTATTTGGCAACCGATAGCGGGAAATGATATCCGCTGTTTTAGGGGCAAAAACGCCAACGATGGCAACGGGATCGAGATCACTTTTGATACCTTCAAGGCGCACCCACTTCTCTTCATCATCGACGTGAACATGCACCGCTTCACCCCTTCCTTCAGGACGTTTGATTTTGAGATTTCGATAATGTTGAATAGGGCCCTGGAACTCCACATCTGCCTGAAGTTCATCCAGTTCAACCCCGCGATATTTGAAGTGCCGTAAGTCGCCTCGACCCGTATTAAGGCACTTTTGCGGATCCGGCTCCGGCCCTACACCATTGAGTTCAAAATGGATCGAAGACTCTGGACTAAATTGAAATCGCTGAATGATTTCCCTCGTCTTTTGCATCTTGGCAAAGGGAACAAAGGCATTGGGATCCATGCGTGCCACGATCTGATAACGACAACCATTCGTCTCGTGCACCATCGTTTGAGCAGCCAAGGTTCCTGTCTCGTGGCGCAACACTAAATCTCGAATGTAAACACCCTCCGGGGCCACCCCAATGCTGGCCTTCACTCCATCAAAGACACTTCCACGGGTGCTAAAACGTCCGCATTCCAGTTGCCCCGTCACCTTCACCGGACGCCGATGAGTGGAAAATGGCCCACCAATATACCAAAGACCCTCTAGAGCTAAATGAGGCGGCTCATAAAATACTATCTCACGCAGATTATCACTATTTAAAAAGGCCTGTGCAAGACCTGGCAGATCCGCACTAGAAGTCAGATGAAAGCGTAAATCCTCAGCCCCCATCATCCAAGTAGCACTAGCATTTAACTCGCCTAGGCGATCTTTGAGATGAAAGCGCGATAGATCCACAAAACCTGCATTGTAATCCAAATCAGCGCGCAGCTCCTCACAGTTGTAACCTTCATAACTTAGTCCATTGGACTCAAAAAAAAGATGCGCCGTCATGTCAACGAGACGATCCAGAGATCCGTGCAATTCCAAATGAATCCGTGGAGCTTGGACAAACTGAAAGCGTTTCAACCAATCCAATCCACGACGGATGCGAACCTGATGCTGCCGCAGGCCCTCCACTCGTTGCATCGGTGTTTGTTTAGGTTCTGCTTGTTGGTCAAAATTCGCCGTTTTGGCTGGCAATAAAAGCTCGCCACTCAAGCTCAAGACAATTCCAGAAAGTGTTCCCTCGGCTTCTTGCAGTTCCAATCGACCTTCACTCAAATAAGCCCTTGCGCTGAGGTCCTCAATTTTGATGACCGTTGGTTCATTCGATTCAGGATCGATCGGCAGCGTCACATTAGTATGGCTAAGTTCCAGTGCTTCTAATACGAATTTTTTTTCCAACAGTTGTCCTACATCAAAGTCCATATTGAGGCGATCCATAGCCACCAGAACCTGCTTTCGATCCGCATCCGCAAAAATCTGAACATCCTGCGCGATGATGCCACCCAGAGGATTCAAAATAAGTCGACTGAAATCCAGATACAAGCCACGCTGCGCCATTTCCTGAATCAAAAAAGTGCGCCACGAATTCCCAAAACTATCTGTGCTGACAAAGATCAACCCTGCCAGCATTCCGCTGGCCACGACGAGTTTGATGAGATTTCGAATAAATCGCAGCATGGAGATTAGGAACATTGCCTCGTCATCAGCGCTTTGCAAACACGGCCTAAAAATCAATGAGGCAAGATCAGAGCCATAACAGCCATTCCTAGCATCAATCCATCCTCAATTATCGTCACCGTGGACATCGGTAGATTAAAAACCGTACCCAAACAGGCACAACGGATGGATTGCCGTGACAGAACCGCTTTCACGACACCAAAAAGGCTAACGACCATTACCACAGCAGTAAGGGCATTGGTTTCTAGAGGCCATGTGTCTGTAACGTAACTCAGACCCAACGTCAGCTCTATAAAAGGATACACAAATCCATAAGAAGGCAGCGCTTGGGCAATCAGATCATAGCTCCGATAAGCTGAGGCGAAGCCACGCAGGTCCAGCATTTTAAAAAATGAAAAGGCCATGAAAAAGCCACCCATGAAAAAACGCATCATTCCCTGCCAATGCGGCCAGCCCAAGAGGGCGCTTAAAACCGTTAAATAGGCTAGCAAGATCAAAAGCGGCCGATAGGTCTGCGTGGTCATGTCGGGCAGCGGTGCGGTGCTCAACGCCTGCACCTGATATTTCCCCAGAGGACTCAACCACTCGTTTACCAAATCCACCGAAAAAACGTCTTCCGCCGTCAGCTTAACAATTGCCGGCTTCATTGTGACCTCAGCCTCAGAAACGCCCGTCATCTCCAAAAGCCGTCCCTTGACCTTTGCCACACAGGATTGGCAACTCATGCCACTGATAGAAAATGTTTGAGGCTGATTCATGGTTAGACATTGATCGCTATATCTTAAAATTGCATCGACTATCTCAGCTCATCCCTTGGGTTTATAAAACAGGCCATCAAACTTCAGCCTTTGTCATACGATCACTTCTTTCACATAGTCTATCCTTAATGGTAGACCTTCTCTCTTCCAGCCTTTATCGTAGGAAACGCGACTCCGCATTCTTCCGGGTGCGGGCTGGGAAAATGCGCCGACTTATGTCGATGTAATGGATCGTGAATGCACGGAGCAGTCCAGATGGACTGGAGCGTGTGGATGCGATCGAAGTCATCGCTGAGGAACTTTCCAAGCACCCCGAGTTTCAGGCTAAGGAAGATTTAGCTGAAAGTAAACTTACTGAGGCTACTGCACTCCCACGTGAGGCAGCAAGTCGTGTGCTTGACCACCTCTTCCGCTGCTGTTGGCTTGAAGAACCACCACGTAAAGATTGGCGGCGCAGACTCTATTTTGATGCACCTGGCTCAGTTCTCATTGCTGCTCTGCGCCAGATTGCTCATCCTGAAGCGGCCGTGTTTACCGACAAGATCACAGCTGTCTGTGCCATGCTGGCTAACGAGCCTGAACTCATCGAACGCCCTCAAGCAGATCGCACTGGCAAGTGCGCGGCAGACTACACCCTAGATTTAGAATAGCCTCACTACTCAGACAGATCCGAAGCGTAAGACCCTCACATGACTGTCCGTAATCTTCGACCCATGAGTTTCCGTCATCTTCTTCTGCTAGCTTTATTCACTATCAATCTAAACGCGTTAGAGCCAACCAACGCGAAAGAAGCTGCTGAGAAAAAGGCTGCCGCAGACAAGATTACGGCTGACAAATTTGCCCATTGGAAAGCCGCTTTACCCGCGAAACAACAAGTCTGGGAAACCGTGCTGGAACAGAACTTGGGCACTGGATTTTACCTGCCACTTTATCAAAAAGACAAACTGAATGGACGCGTCACCGCCTGGGACTACGTCAATGATGATCCTCATCTGCCACGCATTCTACTCATTGGCGATTCAATCTCACGCGGTTACACTTTAGCCACTCGGAAAGCACTGCAAGGAACCGCCAATGTGCATCGCGCGCCTGAGAATTGCGGACCAACGGCCAACGGCATCAAAAAACTACCCGTGTGGCTGGGCGAAGGTCATTGGGACATCATTCATTTTAATTTTGGCATTCACGATCGCAAAACGCCGCTAGCTGATTACGAACAGCGCTTGGAAACGATCACCGCGCAACTCAAGGCATCAGGAGCGCGTGTCATCTGGGCTAGCACGACTCCTGTCGCTGAAGGCGGCATGAAAGATGCGACTGACGCTGACCTGGTAGCGCGCAATGAAGTAGCAGCGCGCGTCATGAAGAAACACGGCGTGGAAATCGATGATCTGTATGCTGCCATACATCCGCATTTGGCTAAGTATCAGAACTCAAAAGATGTTCACTTTGGCGAACCTGGGTATGAGTTTCTAGGCCAACAAGTGGCCAAAGTGATCAGGAAAACCATCCCTATGCTGACCAACGTGAACACAGCGGCTATCCCCACAGGCAAGCTAGAAAAGGATGGCTATGGCTGGGAGGAACGCCATGCAGCGATAATGAAACTCAAAGACGAACTCAATCCAGAAATTGTCATGATCGGTGACTCGATCACCCATTTCTGGGGTGGCTTACCAGATGGCGGAAAGATGGGAAACCGAGGCTTTGAGAGTTGGCAAAGATTGTTCGGCAAACGCTCTGTTTTAAATCTAGGTTTTGGCTGGGATCGCACTCAAAACGTCCTGAAACGAATCGATCTCGGCGAACTTGATGGACTTAAACCAAAAGCCATTGTCATCCATATTGGCACCAACAATCTGGCTGGAACAGTGAATGCCCGCGCCTCTACACCCGAAGAAATTTCGGCTGGAATTGAGGCCATTATTGAAAAAGCCCAATCTAAATGCCCAAATGCCAAAATCATTCTCATGGCGATCTTCCCGCGGGGAAAAACAAACGCGGAACCCAAACGCGCCATCTTAAAAGACATCAATACTCGTTTAAAAGCAGGACCTGCCAAAAAGAGCGGCGTGATCTTTCTCGACATCACTGATCAATGGCTCTCGACTGACGGCAGCATCTCCAAAGACATTATGCCTGACTCCCTGCACCCCAACCAAAAGGGTTACACGATCTGGGCCGATGCCCTGCAAGCCGTATTGCCAAAATAACAAAGCGGCAGGCCTTTCGACATGCCGCCTTGATTTGATTCGGACTTCGATCAGGCCTCGCGGCCACTGCGACGATATTGGTGATTAGGCATTGGTGCCCGTGGACGATTGCCCTGTGGTGATGAGCCTTGCCTCATGGATGGCTCACGTGATCCGCGACCATGGCGAGAATGCATTGAGCAACGACCTTGTTGCGGCGGCTGAAATCGTGGATGCTGTTGTCCATGGAACTGAGGCGGCATCGGGCGGTTCTGGCCAAAATTCTGCGACCCACGCTGACGATGCTTCATGCCCCTTAGTCGGCCATGTTGAGGCCCTTGACGGCGAGTCTCGTGGTTACGATTAGCTTTAGGTTGACCTTGATGCGGCTGACCATCCTGATGCATACGCGGACCGTGATCTCCATCACGCGGACCTGATTGTGGATGCTCTGCATTAGGTGGGCCTTTGTGCTGCAGTGTTCCTTTTTGTGGACCAGAACCACGATGCTCTCTGCTATCCTGATTCATGAGTGGCTCACGGTGCCGATCGGGATGATTTTGAGGTTGGCCATGACCTCCATCACGCTTATCACCTTGCGGAGGTTCCCCTCGTCCGCGCTCTGGGCTCATGGGGCGTTGCGGCTCTTGGTCACGTGATTTTTCACTCTCTGCTTCTGGGCGCGGAGGATTACCGCGTTGAGGTTCAGCAGGCCGAACTTCAGACTGAGGTAGTTTGGGGCTTGGGCGATTTTCTTGAGCAAAAGCCACCCATTGAAAGGAGGCTAAAGCTAGAAACAAGAGGACATTGCGTGAGCTTGGTTTCATGGGAGTGTGTTAGGTTGATGGCTATTGCGGCCTGCTTTGTTCTAACGCCGCTGTGCTTCTTTTTTGTGTAAGCCCCAAAAAAAGAGCCGCCTTGCAACCTTCCCTAGCCATCGGCGTTTGATGTCTAGTCCTCATGACTACTCCAGCCACTTTCCACATTCCTCAAAGTCGTAGAAAGCTACTGCATAGCCTTCTATTAACGACGGGAGGCTTCATTACCCAAAGTGTCTATGCGGAAGCGCTCACCCTATCTCCGCGTGCCACAGAAGGGCCCTACTACCCAGATCATCTGCCTTTGGATCAGGACAATAATTTACTCCAGATCATGGGGAATCAGGCGCCTGCCACTGGCATTATTACAGAGTTCGGCGGCCGTGTTCTGGATGTCGATGGCAAGGCCCTGAGCGCAGCCTCTGTGGAATTATGGCACGCCGACAGCCATGGCTGCTACATTCATAGCAAAGGTGCACCGAAGGGAAAAGAACGCGACCCGCAGTTCCAAGGATTTGGTAAAATCACCACCAATGACAAAGGAGAATACCGATTCCGCACCATCAAGCCCGCAGCTTACCCTAGCCGCACGCGGCATTTTCACATTGCAGTGATTCACAATGGCAAACGTTTGCTGACCACCCAGCTTTACTTTGCTGGTGAGCCGCAAAACGAAAAAGACGGCATCCTCAGGCGTATCGCAGACGAACAGCAGAGACTGTCCGTCATTCGTGAATTCAAGCCCATGACAAACGGCAGCCAAGAGCTTGTGGCTACGTGGGATATCGTCGTCGGCATGACACCTGAAGATCCTGAAAAGCGCCATGCCGGACCACCGCCAAAACGCTGATTCAGTGAGGATACTTAACTTTCAACAAGTAGAGCCCACAAGCAGGCGCAGTCTGGTGGCTCTGTAGACCTTCACTGCTGAGCAGTAGGTCGTTGAACCAGGCCTGGGTAGAACGCCCCCGAGCGACATGAATGAGACTTCCGACCATGAGCCGCACCATTTTATAGAGGAAGCCATCGCCTTCGAATTCCAATTCTAAAAAATCGCCCTGCTCATGCACCTCCACGCGCTGAATCGTCCGAGTCGTTTTTCCCGGCAGCGTTCGCCGAACGGTCTCCGGCAGATCCCCGCGATTCGCTGAAAGACGGACAAAATTATGTGTGCCCACAAGTTTCTGCGCACAATCTCTTAGTGCCACCATGTCCAGAGGACCATACACATGCCAGGCACGATCTGACTCAAAGGCGGAGAGTAAGTAAGGCCGCCAAATACGATAACGGTAAATCTTCCCTATCGCTGAAAAACGCGCATGGAAAGTCGGCTCACAAAACTGCACCTCCGTGACACGAATGGTCAGTGGCAGACAGGCGTTCAGCGCACTCAGCCAGCCCTCTGTCGTCATGCCGAGAGTGTCTGGCACATCGCAATGCGCCACCTGGCCCATCGCGTGAACTCCAGCATCCGTGCGGCCACTGCCTTGAACATCCACCACGCATTTAATGGAGCGTAACATCGCCGCAGCCAATTTATCCTGAATCGTCTCACCTTCAGGCTGACTCTGCCAGCCCTTCCAAGGCGTGCCACAATAAGCCAAGGTGAGCCGCAATCGTTTAAAACCCGGCTTGGGGCCTAGATTAAACCCAAGATTACTTTCGACGTTGCTTCGACTCATTTGTCCACTCCAGGTCATAGGCGTTATCGGGCAGCAGGAAGCCGGCAGGCCCACGTTGGCTATTGAGAAAGTCCTGTAAAATCACCACCGCCGCTAGCTGATCAACGATCTCATTGCGCTCGCGCTTCCCAGTGATACCAGCGCGAGACATCGAGGCTTCAGCCTCCACCGAGGACAGCCGCTCATCGACAAATTCAATCGGCACCTCATGTTGTAGTGTCTTGCCCAGCTTCGTGGCAAAATCCTCCACTCGCAGTGCAGCCTCTCCCTTTTGGCCATTCATGTGAAAAGGCATTCCGATGACAATCATGCCCACCTGCTTGTCATGCACAATACGTGCAATCTCCCTTTCAGGGGCCAGCTTGGTCTCCAGCGTTTTCAAAGGGCTAGCTACTAACTCCAGCTCGTCACTGATGGCGAGACCAATGCGGACCGTTCCGTGATCAATGGCGAGGATTCGTGGCATAGAGTAATATTGTTCCATCCCATAACCTCTGACCTTCAGGCTAGCAAGCACTGCGAATACCCACTTTAAACCCGGATTCCGAAGATGAAAGAGGCATCGTTTGGCGCTGAAGGTGTGATTACTTGGGAGTGCAAACAAACAAGCACTCACAGTCATGCACCAAACGATGCAGGGGAAAATCAACTCCGTTTTCAGCTCCCGCCAAGTCAAACTTCACACCACACTCAAGCCGGTCACACCCTTCGGGGGTCTGGTGAGCCTCATTGAGTTTTTCAACACTCTGAAGCTCGGCGAGGTGCTCGGCCGATTGATGCCCTTGCGCTACTCCAGTCCCAACGCCATCGCGCCGGAGCAGACGCTCTTTGCACTGATCATTTCCATCATTGCCGGGGCGCAGCGCTTGGCGCACACGGATTGGTTGCGCGCAGACCGAGCACTGCACGCACTGCTCGGCATCGAGCGCTTCCCCGGCACGGACACGGTGCGCAATTTGCTCAAACGCTTCACTCAGCCGGTCATTGAGGCGTTCTGGCGTCCGCTCTGGCGTTGGCTGCTTTTGCAAGGCTGGGCGAGGCCTGCCGATGGGTGGAGCTTGGATCTCGACAGCACGGTGTTCCAGCGCAGCGGGCATCAAGAGGGAGCGCTGCGCGGTTACAACCCGTCGCGGCCAGGACGTCACACCCATCATCCGCTGCTCGCTGTGCTCGCGGAGGCTCCGCTGGTATTGCATGGTTGGTTGCGCAGCGGCAATGCGGGGTCGGCTCGTGGGGTGGTGCCGTTTTTGCAGGAGGCTCTCGCGTTGATGCCTGATGACTGGAAGCTGCGCACAGTGCGGGCCGACAGCGGCTTCTTTGACCAAGCCTTGCTCGACTTCCTGGAGGAGCACTCGCTGCCCTACATCATCGTGGCACGCATGACTCGCACGCTCAGAGCAAGCGCTGCCGCGACCAAAGACTGGACGCCGGTGGACGAGCATTACAGCACGGCGAGTCTTCACCTCAAACTCCACGGTTGGAGCAAGGAGCGACGCTTCGTGGTCATCCGTGAACTGGAGCGCGAGGACAAGAGTGCCGTGGGGCGCCGACTCATTGAGGTGCCCGGCTACACTTATCGAGTGTTCGTTACCAACCGCGACGAAGATCCCGTGGAACTGTGGCGCGACTACAACCAGCGGGCGTGCATCGAGCAGCGCATTGAGGAGTTGAAGAACGATCTCGCCGCCGACGGCTTTTGCATGAAGCAGTTCTATGCGACGGAAGCCGCGTTCTTGAGTGTGCTCTTCGCGTTCAACCTGCTGAGCCTCTACCAACAGGCCATCGGCACCCGCAGTGAGAAGCACTATCAGCGTCCTGCAACGCTACGCAGCCAAGTGTTTCTCGGTGGAGCGATCCTGGGCAACCGGGCGAGGAAGCCCGTGCTCTACATCGCCCAAAGCTGGGGTGGTGCAGGCAAGCACAAGCCCCTCATCGACAAGGTATTGGTGTGGCAGAAACGAACTTCGCCGAAGTTGCCTCCTGATCACTCGCCTCCGGACGATAATGAACTCAAAAACGCTGCTTAACTTCGGAATCCGGGTTAAAATCATTGCACAGCCGAACAATTCACAGCAAAAAATCTGAGAGACCGACGGAAAAGAGGATTTCAGATGTCTGAGCTGAAATTTCAGAACTGTTGCAACCGGCCCTTTTCTTGCTCCTTATGCAGAACTGAACCCCTAATACACCCACGAAATGCCCGTTGCTACCCCCGCTCAATACCGCGCCATGCTGGATTCCGCCCAGAAAGGCGGTTATGCCTACCCTGCTATCAATGTTACCTCACTGCCCACGATCAATGGTGCCCTGAAGGCTTTCGCAGAGTCCAAATCGGACGGTATTATCCAAGTTTCGACTGGTGGCGGCGAATTTGCTTCAGGCACCTCCGTCAAAGACATGGCCCTAGGTGCCATCGTGCTGGCGGAAGCAGTGCATACCCTGGCTGCCAAATACGACGTGCTAGTTGCCCTGCACACGGATCATTGCCATCCAAAGAACGTGGAAAAATTCCTCAAGCCCCTAATCGCTGCCACCAAAGCACGTCGTGAAGCTGGCAAGGGCAATCTGTTCAACAGTCACATGTTTGACGGCTCGGAACTACCCCTCGAAGACAACCTGAAAATCTCCAAAGAACTGCTCGTTGAATGCGCTGCGCTGGAAATCATCCTCGAGATCGAAGCAGGCGTCGTCGGTGGCGAAGAGGACGGACACGACACCTCTGGCGTCTCGAATGACAAGCTCTACACCACCCCTGAGGACATGCTCACCGTTTATGAGACCCTCAATGGCGTAGGTCGCTTCATGTTTGCTGCCACCTTTGGCAATGTGCATGGCAGCTATAAGCCAGGTGCGGTGAAACTGAAGCCAACCATTCTCAAAGACGGCCAAGCGGCGGTCACAGGTAAATATGGCACAGTTGCTGAGATGGACCTCGTTTTCCACGGCGGCAGCGGCACTCCTCTGGAGGAAATCCGCGAGACTTTAGACTATGGCGTCGTCAAAATGAACATCGACACCGACACTCAGTACGCCTTCACCCGTCCGATCGTCGACCACATGATGAAGAACTACGCTGGCGTCCTGAAAATCGACGGCGAAGTGGGCGACAAAAAAGCCTACGATCCACGCGGCTATCTCAAGAAAGGTGAGCAAGGCCTTTGCGACCGCATGAAGGAAGCCTGCAACGACCTCCTCAGCACCGGCAAGACCATCTTTGGCACAGTTTAAGACGTCTTCCCAAATAACTTCGTTAAGACCCAGGACTCCCGTCCTGGGTTTTTTCTTTGGCTCACACTGATTCCCCCCACTTGCAAGATCGTGACCTCTTGCCAAACTGGTCTTCTCTTTTCCTACTATGGCCTACCTCAACGAAAATTACCTCAAGCTCAAAGCTGGTTACCTGTTCCCTGAAATCGCTCGTCGCGTGAAAGCCTTCACTGAGGGCAATGCCGAGGCCACAAAACGCCTAATCCGCTGCGGAATCGGTGACGTCACGGAATCACTCCCTGAGGCTGTACGCACCGCCATGCACAAGGCCGTGGATGAAATGGGCGACCGCAGCAGCTTCCGTGGCTACGGCCCAGAGCAGGGCTACGACTTCCTGCGCAATGCCGTGGCTGAACATGACTTCAAGGCACGCGGCATCAACATCGACGCCGATGAAATCTTCATTTCCGACGGCAGCAAGTGCGATACCGGCAACATCCTGGACATCTTTGGCCAGGGCAATGTCACGGCCATTACCGACCCTGTTTATCCCGTCTATGTAGATACCAATGTCATGGCCGGCAACACGGGTGAAGCCGATGAAGCTGGTGCCTATGCAGGCCTGCATTACCTCAAATGCACCCCAGAAAACGGTTTCGTCCCTGAGATCCCAAATGTGCCTGTGGATCTAGCCTATCTTTGCTATCCAAACAATCCAACGGGTGCCGTAGCCACTCGTGCGCAGCTCGAAGCCTGGGTCAAATACGCCCTGGCCAATGGCACCACACTCCTGTACGACGCTGCCTACGAAGCCTTCATCCAGGATCCAAACATCCCACGCAGCATTTATGAGATCGAAGGTGCACGCGACTGTGCCATCGAATTCCGCAGCTTCTCCAAGAATGGCGGCTTCACCGGCGTGCGTTGCGCTATCGTTGTGATCCCGAAAGGTCTAATGGGCAGGAAAAAAGACGGCACTAAGCTCGCCATCCATCCGCTCTGGAGCCGCCGTCACAGCACCAAGTTTAACGGCGTCAGCTACATCGTTCAACGCGGTGCTGAGGCTATTTATAGCCCTGAAGGCAAAGCTCAGGTCGCGGCTCTGATTGAGCACTACATGGGCAATGCTAAGCTTCTGGTTGAAGCCTGCACCAAAGCAGGTCTAAGCGTGTTTGGCGGCGTAAATGCTCCCTACGTCTGGGTCGGTTGCCCAAACGGCCTGACCAGCTGGCAGATGTTTGATAAGATGCTGAATGAGGCCAACGTCGTCATCACCCCAGGCAGTGGTTTTGGCAGCGCCGGAGAAGGTTACTTCAGAATCAGCGCCTTTAACAGCCGCGCCAATGTTGAGGAAGTCTGCCGCCGGATTGCCGCCCTTGCCTGATCCGTCATGAACACAGCCTCAAGCGATCTCACCAAGCATCTTCTGGTGCTGAAGGAGCGCTTGCTGCATCCAACAGATTATGAGAAAGCTTTTCAATACTTCATCGAAGAGTTCGGTGGAGATGTAGAATTCATCCAGATGGGGCAGCCCCAGCCACTGCCGATGCTGACGCCGATCATCGATCGGATCGCTTGCACAGCTCTGGGAAAAACGGTGAAGGTGAATCGACTGAAGCTTACCTCTATTCCAGGGCATGCCTTTCATCACGGCAGTGCCTCGGTGGATGGGCGCGTCGTTGTCGTGCTCTTCTTTGAATCTCTGAACAAGGGACTCATGACCATCATACCGGGTGCCCGAGGAGCTGCTGAGTTTGCCCGATTCTCACTTCCCGCCGCCGTCCCCATGAATCCGTCAGCCAATTAGATTTCTGTTTCACTGCGACCATTCACCGCCATCTTCCGTATCAACCCTACCCCATCCACTTATGAGCCAACCTAAAATCACCGCCTACCTGAAAACCTACTGCGGCTGGAGCGAAGGCGTGCGCGCCATTTTCCGCAAATACAACCTCCCTTTTGAAGAGAAGGATATCATCAAAAATCCAGCCTTCCGCTGGGAGATGGAACAAAAAAGTGGTCAACCCCTCAGCCCCTGCGTAGAAATCAATGGCACTATGATTCCCGACATCAGTGGTGAAGAAGTTGAAAAATGGATGATCGACAACGGTCTACTCACCCCAAGTGATGCCGCTCCAGATGCACCCATCGACCGCGCCTGCAGTGATGCTCAACATGCAGCCATGGCCGCAGGTCAGGCTGGCAAGATCAGCTTCATCTCATAAATCGTTTCAACAGCGCGGCTGAAAAACATCTCAGCCGCGCCTTGCTTAATCGAAAGCATGTGTTTAGACTGTCCATGCTGATATTTGCAACCGGAAGGGTGGCAGAGTGGTCGAATGTACCTGATTCGAAATCAGACGTGGGGAAACTCACCGTGGGTTCGAATCCCACCCCTTCCGCCATTCTTCCCCTACTTATAGAGGCGAAGACAGATTTCTGTAGCTCGAAAAGCGCAGAACGGAAATCAAGGTCCCGTAGCCAGATTTGCTGGTGAAGCAGTTCGTCGCTAATACCGCGATAATCATCGCCCATGTCTCCCTAAATTCAGAGGCTAGGCTATCAGCGTGGAACCCGGCAAATTGGAGTTCGTGAGTTGGCAAGCCAAGCCAATCCAACGCCCAGAACAGAATCGGATCTCAAAAGCCAATCGTTGCTGTTTTGTGCGACTCCGGCTAAGGTCGCTCGTTAATCCTACCGAAAATTCATGGCTAGACGCGCTCAATCCGGAATCAAACCCGCCCACCTCATCGCCATCCTTGCCCTCCTGGCAGGCATCATTGTAGGCGGATGGTCTTTACTGAATCGCGGAACTGACCCCATGACTGGCCTGACGCCGCTAAGCATGGACGAGTATCTAGAAAGCTCGAATGCGCTCAGTGGAAATACTTATAAGATCGAAGGCACGATCGACAATCGACTAGACAGCTGGAAAGGTAGTGATCGACTTTTTAGCGTGCAAATTAGTGAAGCGGGATCATTTGTGCCAGTTCTTGTGCCGGCTAGCCTGGAAGCCAATATCCAGCGCGGTCAGCGTTACGTTTTGAAAGTACGCGTGCTCGAAACGGGCATTCTGGAAGTCCTCCAACTCCTTAAAGCTTAAGCGTTTTATGAAAAAACTGTTCTTCCTGATGTCCTGTGGACTTTTGCCTACACTGCTTAGTGCTCAAGTGCTGCCGTCCCCAAGCGCGGCACCAGCCCAGTCATCACCGCCACCCCAAAACGCATCGAGCGGAGGCAACTCTTCCAGTGGCGGTGGACAGTCATCCTCTCAGGGGTCAATGATTGGGGGTGTGCTACCGCACATGGATCCAGGCAGTGAAACGGCGACTTGGGATGGCAAGATCTGGAGCATGAATAACAACCGGCTCGTTCGCTCCAAATTTGAAATCTACCTGGCCACGCCAGAGGCCAATGGCCCGGAAGATCAGGCCTATCGCGATATCATGGCTCAAATTGTATTACTGCTAGCCCCCACCCGCAAAGGAGGACCGGACGTTTCCAGTGCCTTTGCTTTATTGCCAGAAGCTGGGGCGGCGAAAATCGATGCTGGCATTTGCAATACCATCGCTAATGGCGTGTATGACGTCTGGCTGGCCCAGCGGAAAGTCACCAGCCTGCGTTCTGCCAATGATGCCATGTCAAAGCGCCGCAAGCAGCTGGAATGGAACAATGAAGTGGCCATGTCGAATGCCGAATTAGCACCTGCACCTGCCAATAGTGGCAAAGGTGGTGCAGCTGCTGGCAATGCCCAAAAACAAGGCACTGCGGCCAGCATCGGCCGCGTCTCCGGTTATGTGAAAGAAATGGCCGAGATCGAGGCCCGCAAAAAGCTCAACGAGACGGCCATTGGCCTATCCGAAGTGTCTGGCAAGATCCAGTTTCAAGCTCTGATTCTACAAATGTTCATGCAGCGCCGTTTTGAGCATGCCCTCATCGCCTGCCGTCTTTATCCGCACATGTTCAAGGATGGCGACAGCGTGCTGCAACTCGACGACAACTCCGACTTAAAGAAAGCTTTTTCTGCCGGCATGGGCGTGCCACCGACCGTCAGCATGGCGGACAGTTTTTCTTCTGAAGCCATCCGCAGCGTCGATGAAGCAGTGGTCGCTTTTGACCAGCTCGTGATGCGTCAGGATTACCAAAGCGCCAGCAATCGCCTGATGGAAGCTTTCGCCGTCGGCGAATACCTGCCGCGTGTGCGCCGTCTACCAATGGTCCAAAAACTGAAAGTGCTGGATTACGTGCGCGATGGCAATCAACTGATCAATGCGCTGGAGATGAAAGACTTTGGTCTCGCTGAAGAGCTCGTAACAAGAATGCGCAGCACTTCAAAGGACTTTGATTTTTCTAAACCTCAAGCTGCCATCGAGACCGCCCGGACCATGACGGACATGCATTTGATCAATGCCAAAGCAGCCATGCAAAAAGGAGACCAAGTGGCCTATGCCAGCTCCATGAAAAGCGCGACGGAAATCTGGCCAACCAACCCCAAACTACGCACTCTTTCTGAAATGGTAGGTCAAAACAGTGACGTGCAAGCTCAGTCCTTATTGGATCTCGATCGCCTACTCAGCCAACGGGCTTTTCGACAGATCTTTGATCAGCAGGGCCGCTACTTTGCGGCGGCCATCAATGATCCTGCACGCCAGGAGCAGATCAAAAAAGTCGTCGCTGATGTAACGGAAGTTACCATGGTCGTTAAAGTCGCTGAAGAACAAAGCCGCAGCGGCAATAGCTTCGGGGCTTGGGAAGCGGTAGAAAAAGTCTATGCCCGATTCCCCGAAGATCCTGAAGTCACGAAGATCCGCTCCGATCTCAGCGTGAAAGCCAGTGAGTATGTCAGCGCCATTGAAAAAGCCAAACAGCATGAGCAGCGGAAGCAATCAGGCTCAGCTTTGGCTTGGTATCTCAAAGCTCGCCACATGTATCCGCCCAGCAGCTTTGCCAGCACAGGGATCGAGCGCGTCATCACGGCAGTTAAAGCCGAATCAGCAGCGCCAAGTAGTGAGCCCTGATCAAGGAAGCACAGGACCAATGAGTAATCTTTTTGCGCAGGCATTTGCCATGAAAACAAAGACAAGTCCTTGTGCCAGCGCGCTGAATGCCTCAAAGTATTAATCTCATTGCCACCGCCTCATGCGCGACTACTTCATCCGCCGTTTTTTACTGATCATCCCGACTATCATCGGGGCGACAATGGCGGTGTTTTTGATCACACGGATCACGCCGGGGGGACCGATGGAAAAGGCGATGCAGATGGCGATGATGAATGAAAAGGGCAGCAGTAAAAACGCCGGCTCATCCTTGAGTGAAGAACAGCTGGCAGAACTCTCGGCCTACTACGGTTTTGATAAGCCCTATCTGGCGGCGTACGGCATCTGGCTGGGTGTATGGCCCAGGGAGGAGACACCGCAGTTTGTGAAGTTTGAAAAAGGTCAGGACAAAGTATCTGTGAGTCTGAAAGTCCTCCTACCAAAAGCGGAATGGAAAGCGAACAACGCCTATAAAATCTCTCAAGCAACGCTGACAAGAAACGGGACCCTGAGCACTGACGATCCGAATGCGCTGGATGGCTGGAAAGCACGAGCCGAGCCTGAGAAAGAGCGTGTGGTGCTCTTTCGTCCGGCTTTCAAAGGAGTGATCCAGGGTTACTTCCATCTTTCCTCTACCTACAATCAGCCAGTGCTGGAAATGATGCTCTCCAAGATGCCCGTCTCGATTTTTTACGGTCTGTTTAGCTTTGTGCTCACGTATCTGGTTTGCATTCCACTGGGTGTGCTCAAGGCCATCAAGCACCGAACGGTGATCGATAACGTCACCTCCATCCTCATCTTCATCGGCTATGCCATCCCGGGATTCCTATTGGGCAGTTTGCTGGTCGTGTACCTCGCGGCTCGCCTGAGCTGGTTCCCCACAGAAGGCTTCACGGGTGAAAACTTTGCCTCACTGAGCTTGGGCGGCAAGATCTGGGACATCGCCCATCACGCGGTCTTGCCACTCATTTGCTACATGATCGGTGGCTTTGCGTTCATGACGATGCTCATGAAAAACAACCTCATGGACAACCTGGCCGCTGATTATGTCCGCACAGCGATTGCGAAAGGTGCCAGCTTTCGCCGTGCCGTTGTGTTTCACGCCATGCGAAACTCGCTCATCCCGATTGCGACCACGCTTGGCGGCATCACCACCATCTTCGTTGCGGGCTCCATGCTTATCGAACGCATCTTCCAGATCGACGGTTTTGGCCTCCTCATGATCCAAAGCATCAACGACCGCGACTACCCTCTCGTTCTTGGCATCCTGACCATTGATGTCTTCCTCATCATGCTCGGAAATATCTTGTCCGATTACTTCGTGGCCCTCACTGATCCGAGGGTGAGATTTGAATAAGCATGTCACCCAAAAAAACAGGTCTATTTCTCATCATCTTCGCGTTTTTCGCGGGGTTGTTTCGTGCTCAAGGTCTGCTAGTGCCACTTTTTAAAGCACCCTTCCTTGGCGGTGATGTGCTCGGTGTGATACTGCTGTTGGTCCTGCTTTGCTACGGTCTGCGGCTGCTCGTTGAAGGACAGCAGGAATGGCAATTCAGCCCGCTAACATTGAAACAGATCAAGCGCTTCCGTTCGCTGAAGCGGGGATATGTTTCCTTTCTCATTCTGCTCGGCCTGACAGGCGTGGCAGCTCTGGACAATGCGATTGTCGGGAAAAGGGCGCTGGCGGTGAGTTATGGCGGGCAACTATCTTTTCCTTTTTTGAAGAGCGACTTTATTCCGGCCAAGACCTTTGGTTTCGACTCTGAGGCTGAAACCGATTATCGTGAACTGCAAAGCCGCTGCCAAATCGAGAAGAAGGGCGATTGGGTGCTTATGCCAATTGTGCCCTTTGCCACGAAATTAGATTCGCCTTCCATCATCGAACCACTGAAAATGCGTGATGGAGTTCTTTGCCGGCCAGAAACTCAGCGAGGTCTAGATGCCACGGCCTACACGGTCTTTGTCACAAATCCTGCACAAAAACGTCAGGAGTTTCAGTTTCGCAAAGGGGTGAAACATGGTGACTTTCGCGGTTGGAATGAGGCCGGCGAACAGGTCGAAAAAGGCCGTTATGAAAATGGCAAACGTGTCAGCTACACCGATTACAGCGAAGGCAAATCCGCCGCCTTTGAGCCCATGGCACATGCAGAATGGAAGCGCCTCGTGTATCCGCCTTCGGAGCCCTCCCTCACGCACCGTCATTTTCTCGGCACGAACACGAATGGGCAGGATGTTCTGGCCATGCTCTTTGGCGGCTGGCAACAGGCAGTGGTGGCCGCAGTGCTTTTTGTTACTTTGGTCTTT
>CAMBPS010000011.1 GCA_945869675.1 Prosthecobacter debontii
AGGCCGTGAAGCGTTGGTTTGAGGATTGATCTGGTCGAGCTGCTACTAACTGCTCCGTTTCATGGCGAAGCATGCAGAGCGTGCGGCTTCGGCGATGAGAGAGATGCCCAAGGGCGGTTCTTTTCAGAGGGTTGGAAGAGCGGATGTGCATGGCGGACCTCTTGCACCCCATTTAAGTGTGCTACTCACTCTAATGCCCATCCCATAAGGCTTCCAGAGGGCGTGTGCTAAAGTTTTTGTGCTAGTGGAATAAAAGGGGGGGCGGAGAGGTGCCGGAATCGCGACTTTTGAGGGTGCAGGACAGTTGAAAATAGTGATGACAGTGGCCCTCGGAGTCGTTCAGGGTGAGGTTATCTGTAGTGTCGGCATGGACGATTTGTGCCATAAACTCGGGCACGGTTTACGACCCGATACCCGACGACTTCAGACGTTACCTTCGCCGAGCTTCATTGCCTGCGCATATTCCTTCGACAAGTCGAATCCGATGTCGACCGAAGGATCGAGTATCTTAAATCCGACATATTCAAGGCAGAGTAGTTGCAAGGCCGAAAAGCTGCCGGGCAGGCTCTTTAATGAATAAAACTCGTCTGAATTGTTCGGGTTGATCCCCTTCGTTCCCAGCATGGCAATCTCAAAGGTGATCTGCTGGATCCTTTCCCGAGGCATCTGCCGGAACCGTATCATAGCGTCCAGACAAAAGGCCAAGGCATCGGACCTGACATCACCTGTTTCGCGGAAGCTACGCTCCGAGATGCGTGACAACCCCTGTCGGGCCATTTCGGCAAGCTGGCTCGTGGGATCAATGTGCAGCACCCGTTGGTAATGCCCGTCCGCGAACTTGGTTTTACCCTTGCACTCACAAGCGTGACCAAGAGCAAACCAGGCCTGTTGATCTTTCGGCATGAATTCGACCGCTATCTGCAGATGCAAGATAGCTTCGTCGAGGGTTGCATCTTCTTCGCTCAACATGGCCCCTAGATTCTTGCGGGCATAGGCATCATCCGGATCGACTTCAACGGCCCGGCGCAATGCTGCGACAGCCTCGGTCACTTCCTTGTTACGCGCGCGGGCCACACCCAAAGCCACCCAGCCCCGACTGTCGTCAGGGCTCAATAAAACCACTTGCTGGAGGTGTTCCAGCGCCTCTTTTAGCCGCCCCTGATCGCTCAAGGCCATTCCCAAGTTAAGTCGGGCAGTGGCATCATTGGGCTGACGCCGGGCGACGGATTCGAGAGTGCTGATGCCTCGATCGTAGTCCCCAGCTTTGAGCAGTTCGACGCCGCGCTCACTGCCAGAGCGCAGTTTCTCAGCGGCATCCCATCGAATGATAATCCGGTCTCCGGTCACGATCACTTCTGCCGCGCCTTTGTCGCTCGCAAACTCCTTCGATAATTGCTCGCGAACCGCTTGCTTGAAGGCGTCCCCCGTAAGGTTTCGCTGAGCCTCAGGCAATCGTGTCCGGTCAAACTCGGAGAGTGCCAGTTGCACTTCATGCGGGGCGTCAGGCATCAGTCCAGTTGGTGGAGTTTGAAGTGGAACAGACCTGAGAGCTTGGTGATATCGGCCCAGCGACAGATCAGATCACGATCCTGCTCAGGCTCATCGAGAGAATGGTCCACGGCCTCGATTAGTTCATCAGCGATTGAGTCATAGCCCAGCACCGAGTAGGGCAGCCTGTAACGCCGCTCCCCAAGTTCCCGTGCCCAAAAAACGGCAAAGGCTGCGTTCATCGATGTGTTGGCATCCACCAGCGCTTTCGGAAATCGCGAACGAATTTCCGGGGCAAGCGCCTTCTCGTGAAGAGCCAGTTGTGAGCGTGCGGCGACTTCCTGCTCGGGTATCAAGGATGGGAACTCAGACCTAATCCGGCGGTCCACACGCATCCCGACCGGCACCGTCAGCAACTGTGTGATGATGCTATCCACCAGTGAACTGGCGAATGCTTCCTCAAAGGTTTGCAGGCCAAGTCTTTCAGCGGCCAGGCTCTTTTCGTCACCGCTAGCGACGACTTGAAAGCGCTGTTCAGGGGCGCAGGAAAACAGCCGCACCAGAAATCCAAGCTGGTAGGCAATCAGGTAGTTCACGGCCTGAGATCCGGGTTGGTAGCGGACAAAATGTGCCGGTGCACCATCTCTCGCCGTTTTGACTGTGGCCAGCACCTGCAGAGTGGGATCCTCCTGCACATGCACATCCCGCCCCGAGAGGCGTTTGACCTCGTGAATGATTTTGTCTGTCTCGGGAAATAGCGGCATGCTGGAAAGTGTCCGTTCATCCTCCACTGGACTCGACCTTGGGCAAGGATGATTGAAGCTTTTTGCGTCAGGGAAACCGAATTTGCCATGCTGCCCTGCCAATGGGATCTGGGGGCGGCATCGAATTAGAATTGGGATGAAACTTGAACATGTCGCCTCACTTGCCCCCCATCAATCAGCGCGGCCATACACCTGCAATAGACACATCATTCGAGTTATAAAAACTTGGAGCACAACCTCTCTTCGTATCGGAGAACGGTTGATCAATTCAACAATCGCGGGTGCAAGCTCTCCAGCCGCGTGCAAAATGAAAGGACAGTAGAACATGCAATTCAAAACTGGAGATCTGATTGTGAGAGACGAAACCCGGCATCCGGAAGGAACGCTGGTGGTCGATCGTCATGATCAGGACGGAAACATGCGGGCCTATCCGCTGGGTGGAGGCTTGGAGCTAACCATCCCCGCTGGCGATGTCGCACGGTTTTCCGTTGTGACGAAGGATGAAGCCACACCGATCTACAGGAAGGCACGATTCAGTCTGGAAGGACTCGATGACATCGAGTTCAAGGGTTGGACCGCCGATAAACGCTGGAACGGCTGGGCAATGCCCTGCTTCGAAATCCAGCAGGCGATGAAGCTCGCCGGACTGCTTGAGGACCAGCTCCGATACGATCCCGCTCAGGATGCCTTCATCGACTCTTCCTACTTTTACTTGGCCATGGGAGTGTTCATGATTGCGATGTCAGTCTGGATGATCACCTTGAAATTAGAATAGGTGATTATGTTGAAGATGAATGGCTGCAAAGAACGAACGGCAAAACCATTTGCGGGATTGAACCCTTCTTTACCGCTATCGAGAATCTAATGACTGATAGAAGTCTTGTAGCTGAGCACGGGCAACAGAGAAGCACATTTTTTCTTTGGCCAAAGCTAGCGCTTGTTCCATCTGCTCTTGTCTGAAAGACCTATCGGTAAGCAGTCGCCGGGTCAGATCCATGATCTCTCCCGTGCTACGGCCATGCCCACAGAGGTCGGGATAAACCAGCCGCTCAGCTGTGCCATTGCCGCCAACACAGGGGATGCGGCAGAGCAAGGCATCACCTGCTACCTGACCGGGGACGGCACTGGAATCGAGCTGAAAGACGATCTTGTGCGTGGCCATCAGTTTCAGGTAATCCAACGCAGGCAGTTGCTTGGCCACGATCTGCACATGCACTGCCGTTTGACGGAACTGCTGATGCCAGGCATGGCTGAAATCGCGGGCTTTATTCAGCAGCCGCTTCATGCCAGACAGATCGCTGGCGCGGCCACTGATGACGGTGAGGGGCTCATTCAATTCGGCCGTAAAAGGAGCAATCAAATTGAGTGCCAGCGCATGATTGCGTGAGGCCACGAAGAGCTGCCGCGTGCCGACAAACACACCTTTGCTTTCTTGTGTCACAAGGCGGGAAATATCCCACTCAGATTCTTCCACAGGATAGGGAGGCGGAATGAAAGCGGTAGGCAGTTGAGGATTGGCCGACTGGTAGAGTGGTAGGGTATCGAAGGTGGTGGCCAGAGCGGCATCGGCTTCGAGGCAAATTTTTCTAAAAGCAGTCCAATTGTCAAATGTTTGGAAATGACCACCGATTTGGGCAAGCCCTGTTTCCTTGAGCGTGATAACCACAGTGTGCCCTGCTTTTTTCAAAGCGCGCAAAGTGTGTAACGCACGCTCCATTTTACCTCCGATCAGTAGCAGCACATTCGACGGCTCTACGCTGACACTCTGACTGCCTCCATATGTTCCGAGTGTGCAGGCTGCATACGCATGAAAGTTCAATGGCGAATGGCCTCCTGAGTGCAAAGATCCAGCGCCATCGGCAAAAGACTGCTGCATATTCTTTCCTCCTGGCGATATCACGGCCAATTGAAACTTGGATTGAGGGGAAGACATGAGAGGATGTGCTAATGACTGAATCAAGCAGACGCACCGCCAAAGACGGCTTGAGTCAATGCTTCTTGAAGCGCCGCGAGGGCTTCTTTGTCCCGTATTTTCTGATCGTTTTGGGTCTGAATGTAGATAGCATCAATAGCCACTCCTTTTTCCGTATTGATACGGGCATGGGTGACATTCAGGTTCAGCTTGCCGATAGCCATGAAGAGATCATAGAGCAGGCCGAGTCGATCCACCACTTGCAGTTCGGCGACGGTTTGATCAAGTGAGAGATCGTTGTTTAAAAAGACACGCTGAGGGATCTCGGTCATGACCTCATCATAGCCAGGAATGGCTTTGCGGGTGGACGCGATATCGGGAGTGAAATCAAAGGTCTGTTTCAGGAAAGCGTCTTTCACCGCCTGCTCAACGCGAAGCCGTGCGCTCTTATTGGTAACTGCTGCAAAGTTGGTGTTACAGACACGGAACATGTCCAGCACTAGGTGATCCCCACGCTGATAAAGGTCGGCGCTGAGAATGTTGATAGCCTGAGCAGAAAGAGCACCGGAGAGGCGTGCTAACAATAAATGCCGATCCCAACAAGTGACGGTGAGTTCGCTGTAACCTTGCTCGACGTGGTCTTCCCAGGTCATGACAGGCAACAGGCCTGACTCAGCATCAGCCTGAGTCAACTGAATGAAAAATTGGCGGAACTGCCGGATATGTGCGGCGATTTGTGCCGGCTCACGGAAGTTGAAATAACTCCTTGGCATGTGCTGAAAATGGGCACTGATTTCAAGTTCATAACCACTGCCGAGAGCTTTGGTCACCGCGATGCGTACATCATCCAATGGCACGGCAGCACGACGCATGAAGTCTGCAGGCGTGTCGAGATACTCCAGAGTATTATAGTAGAGCTGCCGGATAGAGGCTTCTTTATAGCCAGACCAACTTGCCTCGCTTGTGCCTTTGGAATCGGCATAAGTCATAACCAGGAGCGTATCCAGATACTCCTTGGATTTAATGACTGCAGCAAACTCGCCGATGACCTTGGGGTCTTCAAGGTTGGTCGTCGTGGCTGTGCGATACATGAGCAGGTGATTGTCCACCAGAAAAAGTAGCATTTTGCGGCGCTCACCTTTAACTTGCAGCCGGCGGCAAACTGCATCTGCCATCACTGTGCTTTCTGCATCATGCGCCTTAGCATTGGCCGCGCGGCCCGCATCATGAAGCAGCAGGGCAAGATAGAGGATCGCAGGCTGATGCAATTCATGAAAAAGCTTCTGATAAAGTGCCACCGCAGGGCTTGGTGGACCACTGAGTTCATCGAGCTTATCCAGAGTGCGCAGCGTGTGCTCATCGGCTGTATAGCGATGGAAAAATTCATGCTGAACTAGGCAAGTTAAAGCACCGAATTCAGGCATGTAGCGCCCTAAAAAACCGACACGGTGCATCTGTCGCATGACACGAGCTACGTCGCCCTTTTGAGACAGCAAGCCCATGAATGTCTCGCGAACACTGGTGTTGTAGCGGTAGCTGACATTGACGAGACGAAAGCTTGCTTGAATCAGGAGAAAGAGTTCGGGACTCAACCGCAGATGACGCTGCTGCGTATGCAAAAAAGTGCGTATGAGTCGCGCTGGTTCCTCTTTGAAAAGATCATCGCCTTCGGCATAAAGGCGCTCGTTTCTGGAGATGAATCGGTCAAATTTTTCCACTCTCTTTTGTGCCGTTTTTCTTCGCACCATGAAGCTAAGAAGACCTCTTCGGGTGCTTTCATCATCTAAAGACTGCAGGTGAAAGCGGTCCATCACTTCACTGCTGCGCTGGAGGATGTCTCGCGTAGCTGTGTAGTAATCACGCATGAAGGCCTCGATCCGTCGGAGGATGCGTTTATGTCGATAACCCAAATGGGTGGCCACAAAGCCTTGGAGCCGAAGCGTGAGAACGTCGCTGGCGCGGCGCTCAGTGTAGTGCATCTCATTGCGAGTGCGCAGAATGAGGTCATAGGCTTCAGAGACTTCGCGCCAGCCTGCAGCAGTCATAAATCCTTTATCTACTAGGTGTTCAGGATTAAGCGTGCGGTGTTTCGCATAGGACATCCAAATTAGATTCTGATAGTCGCGCAGTCCCCCACAACCGGTTTTCACATGAGGCTCCTGAACACAGTGAGTTCCGCCATGTTTGGCATGACGTGAGGTGAGGTCCGCTTCACGTAATTTCAAAAAGGCATCTTCCTTACCGATCATGCATTCTTTATCAAAACGTGCGCGAAATTGCTTAAAGGCTTGATCATCACCACAGAGAAAGCGCGCCTCCATCAGCGCTGTTTTTGTCTGCATGTCTTCATTGGCAAGAGAGATGCACTCAGTCACGGAGCGTGTTCCTTGGCCTACTTTGAATTTCAGATCATAGAAGTAGAGCAAAAAATCACCGATAAAGCGTGCCAAAGCTGGTGAGACCTCAGGGCTTTTTGCTGGCAGCATGAAAGTCAGATCTACATCACTGCCAGGGCTCATAACTCGGCGGCCATAGCCACCATGAGCTATCACACTGACATTTACCTTGGCACGAATTTCGGGCTTCAGTCCCGCGAGACATTCTTTCCAAAGAATGCGCACGATGCAGTCGATCACATCCGATCTCATGCGGCATATTTCAACCCCACTGCCGCCTGCACGATGACGTTGCTTGATCCTTTGTTCTTTGAGTTTAAGAAAGCGCTTGCAGAGCTTTAGGATCTCGGCGCGGCCGCGAGGAAGTTTGCTCTCATCGCCGAAGATCTTGAGAACAATAACTTGAAGATATTTTTGATACTCATTTTCAGTCATGCCTGCTTAGGATCAAAAGGTAAGCAGTGAGTGAATTGAACCTGCATTGGCAAGCTTCTCACGTCCTTGCAAAAAGCCCAGTTCGATGAAGAAAGCAGAGCCTAGTATGACCGCACCTGATTCCTGAATGAGCTGTATAGCTGCCGCCGCAGTTCCACCTGTAGCGAGCAGATCATCGGCCAAAACGACTCTCTCGCCAGGAGCGATGGCGTCTAAATGCATCTCCACACTGTTGGTGCCGTATTCTAGGCTGTAGTCCACACCTCGCGTTTTCCACGGTAATTTGCCTCTTTTTCTAACTGGAATAAAGCCCGCTCCGAGGCGCTGAGCGATCATGGCTCCGAAAATAAAGCCACGGGCATCAATTCCGACGACTTTATCGACCTTTTGATCGGTAAAAGCCTCACACATGCCTTCGATGGCCAGATTGAGCAGTTTGGCATCTGCCAAAACTGGCGTGATGTCCTTAAAGAGAATGCCCGGCTTAGGGAAGTCGGGCACATCACGGATTGCGTTGCGGAGGAGATCAAGGGAGTCTGAAAGCATAACGCGGCAGTCTGGGGAACTGCCGCGCCGATGCAAGAGAGAGATCGCTCGATTTTCAGCCTTTTTTTAACGGCCGAAAGAGAATGACCATCTCACGCCGCGATGACTGCCACTGTTATGGTGATGAAAATTGTGACCAAAAGATGGCTGTGGGCAATAAGACCTTGGACTGCAGACGCTACAGCCGCAGGTTTCACGCTGAGTCACCCAACGACCCAAAGGGTTGCCACAACGATCATAGCCATAGATCTGATAGATCGCCAGGACTGGCCGCCCGCAGGGAAGATAGCTGACCACTCGAGGCTGAAATCCGTGATTACAGTGGTCCCATGCTTGGCTGACGGAAGGAGCGGCAATGCCGAAAGTGAAAGCTGCCGCGATGAGAAGGATGATTTTTTTCATTGTATTGAACTTGCTGTTCAGAATCCTTCGACGCAGGCCTTTGGAGGCTATTCAACACTATTGAAACTTTTTTGCGCAAGGCACGAGATCTCTGCCGCAATCGGGGCGCAAAGGATTGACTGCATCACTGCGTTGCTTCTTCTCTCCTCATGCCCCATTACCGATTGTTTCTTTTGCTCGTTTGGATGCCCTTTTTTCTGAAGGCTGAAGACGAGTATGAACGTGCGCCCATTTGCTATTCGGAAACACAGCCAAAGGATGCCGCTTATGATCTAGAAAAGCAATGGAAGCGTGGTCAGGGCCAGATAGATCGCAGCAGTGCCTGGACGATATTGAAGGGACTCATGAAGCAGTTTCATATACCGGAAGAGTCACAGGTCATGGTCTTCTCGAAAACCAGTAAGCAGAATGATCGCATCAGCCCGCAGAAGCCGCGCGTGGTCTATTTTGGAGATGATGCCTATGTGGGTTATGCTCTTGGAGGAGCGATTGAGGTTTCGACGATTGATTCTTTGTTAGGCCCTATCTTTTATCCTAGATCCGGGAATGGAAGATTGTTGAGTTGCGCCAGGGCTTGGTTTCACAAGGCTTCTTCGACACGAAGCGGCTGTGTCTTGGGTGACACTGCCCGAGAGGCGAAAAGCCTTGTGGAATCAATGACGGATGCAAATCGGCGGTCAGCCATTCACGTTTTAAGGTTTATGTGCTGGATCCTGTAGAAGTCGAATCAAAGCCGCTGCACTTCGTGCGTGATCAAAGTTGTTTGAGCTGTCTCGGCGGCCCTTTTTCTCCAGAGGTTCCGGGTCTCATCGTGCGTTCTATTTTTCCCAGTGCAGAGGGGCATCCGATCATGAGTCAGGGCAGTACGGTGGTAGATACGACCACCCCTTTCAGTGATCGGTGGGGTGGCTGGTATGTGACAGGAAAGCATGGGGCGCTGCTGCATCGCGGCAATGTCACGGCCACAGAAAGGCCGGACAACAGCATAACCATGCCCATTCAAAAAGGAGCCAATGTGACAGATCTAAGCGCCCTTTTTGATACGACGCCTTACTCCAGAAAGAAGAGTGACATCGTCGCACTCATGGTGCTGGAGCATCAGACATCTGTGCAAAATGTGCTGACAAAAGCCAATCACACCTCATTGCGCGCCATGCACATGCAGATCAGTCTTCAAAAAGAGTTGGGGGAACCCGTCATTGAAGAACCCGTGGGAACTGCCCGGCGGATGATTGACCACTCCGCTGAAAATGTCTTGGAAGCACTCTTTTTCAAAGATGAGGCCGCTTTACCCGAAGGTGGAATCGAGGGAGATGAGGCCTTCCCCCTAGCCTTTGCTGCCCACGCTCCTCGTTCAGCGAATGGGCGCTCTTTGAAAGACCTCCAATTATTGACTCGACTCTTCAAACACCGCTGCAGCTACATGGTGTATTCCCTCACCTTTAAAAACCTGACTCCACCTCTGAAAAAGACAGTGCTTTCTCGAATGCAGCAGGTCTTAGCAGGCAAGGATAGAAGCAGACATTTTGATTATCTCAGTGCGAGTGAACGTAATCACATCACTCTGCTCCTTAGGGAAACTGGTGTGTTTATGGACTGAAAGTTCAGTGTTCTTGAGAAATGGGCTTGGGATGTGCGTTTTTTGAGTCACATGAACCGCGTTCTTCTGCTTTTTTTTCTTTGGGAACTGTCTCCGCTCAAAGGGCAAGATTTGGATTTGGATCGTTTGTTTGAGGATCGTAATCTTGGGCCTGTGACAGAGTTGCTCGAAAAAGGTGACTATGATCTGGTGGGGCGAATTTGTGAAGCGGCCATTCAGAGAGGGATGAAGGCGCCTGAATGGCGTTTGCTGCGCTTGCGGGCGCTGCATCTTATGGGACGGGAGATGGAAGTACGGGATGAGGTGCAGTTGGCAGTGAAGATTTTTCCAGATCATCTGGGGCTGCTCATGGTTCAGCATGACAATGCCTGTCGTCTTGGCCGTGATGACATCGCCGAGGCGGCTTTGAAGGCTGTCAATGCGGCGGCAAAGGTGAAACTGGCGAAAGATCGTTCAGCAGCGGATTGGGTGTGGCTAGGAGAGGCTGCTTTGGCGTTGGGGGCGGATGCAAAAAAGGTGATTCAGCAGTATTTCCAAGTGGCCCAGAAAAAAGATCCTCAGCTTGAGGCTGCCTATCTGGCTGAGGGACGTTTGGCTTTGGCCAAAGATGATGCGACTCGTGCGGCAAATGTGTTTCGCGCTGGATTGAAGACGCATGGTGAAACAGCCGATCTGCGGGCCGGTTTAGCTGTAGCTTATGCCAATAGTAATAGTGAGCAGCAGCAGGAAAATATAATCCGTGCGCTTGAGCTTAATCCGAATCATGCCGAAGCTCTGCTGACTCGGGCTGAGAGTCTCATCAGGGCAGAAAAGTTTTTGGAGGCCGAAGCAGCGATCCAAAAAGTGATCGAAACCTGTGAGACGCATCCCAAAGCCTGGGCGCTGCGTGCTGCGGTGGCACAACTTAGCTCAGCAGATGCTGATAAGGTCAAGTCATCGCGGACCAATGGATTGAAAATGTGGGAGCAGAACCCTGCAGTAGACCACATCCTAGGGCGTGTTTTATCGCGTGCTTATCGCTTTGCCGAAGGTGCCGCCTACCAGCGACAGGCTTTGGTGCTGGATAAGGATTATTTACCAGCCAAGATGCAACTTTGTCATGATCTATTGCGTCTTGGTGACGAAACGGAGGCTTGGAAGCTAGCGGCCAATATTCGGGCGAAAGATGGCTACAATGTCCAGGCTCATAACATCGGACTTCTTGAGCAGGAAATGAATGGTTACACGACTCAGCGTTTTGAAGATTTTATCCTCAAGATGCCAAAACGTGATTGGCCCATTTATGGTGAGCGTGCCTTGACCTTGTTACGCGAAGCAAAGACGACGCTCACAGCCAAGTATGGGCTTAATCTCACGCGACCCGTGATGGTTGAGTTCTTTGGTGAACAGCAAGACTTTGCCATCCGCACCTTTGGCAGTCTGGGTGGACAGGGATTACTGGGCGTTTGTTTCGGCACGGTTATCACCATGAATAGTCCAGGCGGACTGGCGCATCGCAGCAGTAATTGGGAGGCCACTCTGTGGCATGAGTTTTGTCATGTCATCACACTCACGCTGACAAAGAACAAAATGCCACGCTGGCTGAGTGAAGGCATCAGTGTCTATGAGGAAAGAGAGCGTGACCCCATGTGGGGCATGGGAATGAAATCGGATTTCCGCCGGATGATCTTGGAGGAGAATGAAACCACGCCTATTGGTCAGCTGAGTAGCGCCTTTATTCATGCGAAGGACCATGAGCACACCATGTTCGCCTACTATCAATCCAGCCAAGTTGTCAGTTACTTGATAGAAACTTTTGGCCTAGCGCGGCTTCAGGGCATCCTGCGTGATTTAGCCGCAGGCGAGCGTATCAATGATGCGCTACAGGCCAATACAACCAGTTTGGGAATTTTGGAGAAAGACTTTGATCGTTATCTAAAAGTCAAAGCAAAAGCCTATGGTCAAAAAGGGGATTGGGAAAGGCCAAAACCGGAGGATCTCAACCCGCTGGAGCCTGCGGCTTTGGCTGCCTATCATCAAAAGCAACCGCGTAATCTCTGGGTTATTCATCAGTTGATCGAAGCTTTGAAACGAGAGGAAGACTGGGCTGGCGTACTGCTATTCTCAGAAAAGCTTATTCAACTAGTCCCTGAGGACCTAAGTGAAGAAGGTGGATATCACATGAAGGCCATGGCACTTCGCCGACTTAAACATGTTGAGGAGGAGGCCGTGGTGCTACGCTACCTGGCTGAACATGATTCCAGCGCAATGTCCACCTTCCTCCGGTTGATCGACCTTGATCTAATAGCCAAGGATTGGCAAAAGGTGAAGGTCAATGCCCAGAGAGCAATAGCTCTGAATCCATTTTTGCAATTCCCCCAAAAAGCATTAGCCCAGTCGACCGCATCTCTGGGTCAACGAATAGAAGCCATTGCAGCCTATCGGCGCGTTTTGATTCTTGATCCTGTCGATGCAGCCATAACTCATTTCAGGCTTGCGCAACTCCTACAATCCTCAGATGCCGTGACCGCTAAGCAGCATCTGCTTGATTCTCTGGCCCTTGCTCCACGGTTTAGTGAGGCGCATCGACTACTTGAACAATGGCCGTAGCACCCACTCTTTCCTGCCATCCAAACCATCACGTTAATATCAGAACCACTGCGTAGCTGTAGTGATTTACACCTTTGCTTAGAGTGCCGTTTCTTCGACTGGTCCAGAATTAGACTCTTCAATAATCTCAGGCGTATCCGTTACGACGGGCTTGTTATCCTTGCGCAGGCGCTTGGCTTCTTTTGCTGCCTTCTTAGCGAGTTCACGCTTCCGCTTTTCGAAACTATAATTGGGTGTCGCCATCAGAAGCCTTAACATCCTTCAACAGCAATGATACGGAAAGTTTGGAAACATTACTGGCCGATGCAATAGAGCGCTTTGTCACTGCGGAGATAGAGGCGATTGGCATCGACGGCTGGTGTGCCGTTCATTTGAGAGCTATCACTGGCGAAAACGTTTTTGGCGATCTGTTGGTAGATCGGTTTAGCGGCGATGACGAAGACGCCGTTTTTACGACTAGGCGCATACAGATTGCCAGCGACTAGCACGGGCGAGGCATAGAAGGGCTTGCCACCACCACGACGACCGCCGCCTGAAGCACTGTTTTCCATCACGCGCTCACGGTAAATTTCTTTGCCGGTTTTGGCTTCAATGCACATGGCAAAACCGGCATCGTTAATGACATAGAGGTGGCCCTCGTGATAGATCGGTGTGGGAATATAAGAAGCACTATTGATACTCCAGAGAGTGCCACTGACAGTGAGATCACCTTTACCTCCCAGCTTTATGGCCACAGTACCTGCAGTAGGATAACCGCCAGTGACAAAGAGTGTGCCATCGGCGACTGTGACTCCTGGGGATACGTTACCCCCCATACTGTAATTGGCATACCAGCGGAGCTTGCCGCTATCAGGGTTGAGTCCCCAGACCTCACTAGCCACGGGTAGAATCAAATCATCGCCTGAGATGAGTGGGGTGCTGTAAACCGTATTTAATCCCTCTGCGGGAGCACGCCAAACCTGCGCGCCAGTCTTTTTATCCAGTGCCACCATAGCACCGCCCTCATCATAGGCAGTAACGATGAGGGTATCTTTATGCAGGATGGGACTAGACGCACTGCCCCAACCTTTGCGATTTGAATGGGTGCCGACAGAAGTTTGCCAGAGCTGCTTACCCTGCATGTCAAAGGCTAGGGCACCAGATTTTCCAAAGAAAACGAAGACGCTAGTGCCATCGCTGACGGGGGTGCTGCTGGCATACCCATGCTCCATGAGCATGCCATTAGCAAAGTCTTCAGGCTGCACGGCTGGCACCGCTTTATCCCAGAGGATTTTGCCGTTGGCCTTACTGAGGCAGATAAGATGGCGGACCATTTGGGTCATGTCGTCGCTGGTGCCATCGGCATAGCCTGACCAACAAGTGATAAAAACTTTGTCCCCGATGATGATTGGACTTGAGGAACCGGGACCCGGCAAAGGAGCCTTCCATTGTAGGTTTTCAGTGTCGCTCCAGGTCGTGGGCAGCTTGCCATCTGCTTTAGCGTCCCCATTGGCTCCGCGGAGCCTTGGCCAATCGGCATGAACGTGAGCGGCAAGCACGATACAGGCAGTGAGTAGGGAGGGCGTTCTCATGGGATTGAAGAAACCCATGCACGGCAGCTTGGTTGTAAAGAAATTTTCAATACGGCATTGAAGTGATGAACTGGAGTCTTCCATGATTTGGCCCGACAGACTGCAGGACGCTTGCTCGAAATGGACTGCCCGTTCACGCAAGGTGTAAACAGCATCGCCAAAGGGCTGAAAAGCATGATGCTGATAGAATGAGAACTCCAGACCGGAAATGCCACTTAAAGACGGATGCTGACTTCTGCATCATGCACGAAAGCGCCTTCGAACCACAAGTCTGCAGATACTAGTATTGACAATGAAGTGGCAGTTTCTACTATCGCATAAGTTTTTCACAATCAATAGCCACGGGAACAAGGAGCACTATGCCAATGAGGAATGATGAAATGGAAGAGCCAAAGCGCGGCAGCCCGCCGTTGCATTCTGAAAAGATCATGACGGATCGAAAGATCTTCTTTTTAGACTTGAAGGAGAATGATCGCGGTCGCGTAATCAAAATCACGGAGGATGTGCGTGGTCGCCGAGACACGATCATGGTGCCCCTGGAAGCTGCAGAAGAGTTTCTGGATGCACTTCAGCGCATCCTTGAGGCTGAAAGAGATATGCAGTAGCTGGCAGCGCCGAGGAACCATTGGACAGCACGAACTGATTGAGGCATTCTGTGGGCTGGTTTTCCTGGAAATACTCCCCCGTTATTTAGCGCATCATGCCTGCACTTCTCTTCCGTTTTTCTGTCCTCGCACTCATGGCTCTTTTAGTGTCCTGCAATACAACTTCGTCAAATCGCGGAGAGACTCAGTATCTTGAAGCCTTCGCACCCAGTACCGTGCCGCACTCGGCTCTTTATAATCAGGATATGGATTCTTACTGGGATGGCGACGGCTCTGCAGGATCTCCGAGTGTGTTGATCGATCTCAGTGATCAGAAAGCCTACTTTTATAAAGGTGGCACTTTGGTCGGTGTTTCTGCTCTTTCTACTGGTGATCAAAAGCACCCAACCAAAACAGGTAATTTCAAAGTGATCCAAAAAGACCAGTGGCATAAATCCAACCTATATGGCGACTTTGTGGATGCTAACGGCAATGTGGTTGTGACCAATATCGATATCACCAAAGATAAGCCACCTGCAGGCACCCGTTTTGAGGGGTCTAAAATGCATCATTTCATGCGATTTACTGGCGGCATCGGCATGCATGAAGGCTTCCTGCCAGGTTACCCCGCCAGCCACGGCTGCGTTCGTATGCCAGCTCATATGGCTGCGATTTTCTTTAACAACGTGTCTGTAAATACACCCGTTACTGTTCGCCCATAATGACGAATGAATTGCCTTTAGAAGTCAGCGTAAATGACGTCTGCAACCTCCAGAGCACACCGGGAGCTAAGCCGCGGCTCGTGGATTGCCGAGAAGAAGATGAGTGGCAGATCTGTAAAATTGAAGGTGCTGAGCTTGTTCCTTTATCCCAATTTGGCGAATTAGCACCTCAGCGATTTTCAGACACTGCTGAGCCAATCGTTGTTTATTGTCACCACGGCATGCGAAGTCAGCGCGCTGCCCTTTGGCTTCGTCAGCATGGTTTTATTCATGTGCAATCAATGCGTGGCGGCATTGATGCTTGGGCCAATATCGTGGAGCCTGAGATGACTCGCTATTGAGTCGATTTTTTCTTTTGTAACAGATGTCCCTGCTCCAAGCTCCTCGTTCTGTCGGATTTAAAGAATGGTCCTTTGTCTGTGATTCACTAGCCCAAGGAATACAAACGATCATTCTTCGCAAAGGTGGTATTCATGAAGGGCGTGGTGGCTTTGAATGGAAGCATCAGGGTTTCTTTCTTTTCCCCACTTGGTTTCATACTCAGGGTGAAAAACTTCGCTGGATCCCAGAAAATGCAGCAGCCTCATTCCCGCCAGAAGAAGAACGCACTCATGTCAATATCAGAGGTTATACCACTTTAGAGCATGTCTGGAAAGTCACTGACTGGGAAAAGATGGAGGCTATAGCGCCCCTGCATTTGTGGAATGAGGACGTTGTGCGTGAACGCTTTGCCTATGATGAAGAGAGCTGTCTGCACATTGCGCTCGTTCGTGCTTATAAGCTGCCTCAAAGCTGGAGCTTTCCCTACACCAAGAGTTACGGAGGCTGTCGCTCCTGGGTGAACTTACCTGAAAATGGTCTGGATCTGCTAGCTAACGCAACTCCTGCCCTTGCGGAGAAAGTCTGGAACGAAACGGCTCAGAAGCTGAGGGCGATTTTAGATTAAACCTGGATCCGGGAATGGAAGATCGTTGAGTTGCGCCAGGGCTTGCTTTCACAAGACTTCTTCGACTCGAAGTGGCTGTGTCTTGGGTGACACCGCCCGAGGGGCGAAAAGCCTTGTGGAATCAATGACGGATGCAAATCGGCGGTCAGCCATTCCTGAATCTAGCAGACAATCCACGGGGCGTGGGATGTGCAACGAAGAGTCACTTTGGCCGTATGAGTCGGAGACAACAGGTCAGAACCCATTCCTGTTAATCCTGTGATTAGAAACTCGAATCACGAACAGTCTCATATCATCCATGGCGGGCGAAACATCGCCTAACTCTAGGGCAAGTTAGTCGGGAGGTTAAACAATCGGGTCAGGACAGACATCTCGCCGCTGACATTTCAGGCAATGATCACCCAGAAAATAGGCATCTAAAAACTCCATGAGGGGAACAATGATCTGGCGGTCTCGAGTGACGACACCAGCTTCAAAATTACGCCGATGGTCACTCTTGGCGCCCAGTCCAGCACCGGTCAGGTTGGCAGATCCGATGTAAGCATAGCGACCATCAGCAATGACGCACTTCATATGCATTCGCGGGCACAGGATGCGGGTAAAAAGATCACTGCCGATAAGCTCTGGGAAGCGATCGAAGTCTTTGCGGAAGCGTGGACCAGGTTCTTTGGCATGAACGAGCCTCACTTCTACTCCTTCACGTATTTTCCCAGCAAGAATATCGAGAAAGGGAACAAAGCGTTTCCCCTGGGCAACATGCAGATCCTTTAAGTCCGCGGTGACAATCCAGAGCAGCTGCCTTGCAGTTGGAACAATTTCATGGACGACGGCCTGATAGGTCTCCTGGCTGATAACGAGTCTGGTCAGAGGCTCACTCATGGGATTCACTTGCACCCCTTTCGATAAGGACTGCGGCGCGCATTGATCGTCGAATCAGCTGCATGTCAAAATCAGGATTTACTCAGTGACCTCGACAAGCTCGGAACTGACCATTCCCTGCGTGACGTGACGAGGCTCAGCAATGATGCTGATAAGTCTATCAAAGATATCTTTACCTCGGGTGATTTCGATCTCGACCCGAAGGAAGTAGATGGGAATTTCCGCAGGCTCTAACTTTGGAAAGCGCACGTAGTCTTTCTCTGTGGTGAGAATGGCATGGGCGTCTGCTTTGATGCAGCGATCAATGAATTTAGTGACATCTTTTTCCTGAAAACGATGGTGATCGCTGAATCGAGCTGTCCACTGAACTTTGGCCCCGAGCTTGCGGGCACCTTTCTCAAAACTTTCGGGAACGGCGATGCCTGACAAAGCACCGACGTACTTGCCTTTGAAAGCATCCAAAGGTAAACGCTCTCCCGTGTGGATGTTTTGAAAATGCACGGGGCGATGTCGGCACTCGATGATCTCGGCGATTGGATTGTAGCGGCGAATTTGAGCGATGACGTCCTCGCTATCACCATCCGATTTGGTTAGAAAGATATAGCTGGCACGGCGAAGGCTTTTGGGCGGTTCACGGAGAGTGCCGCGTGGCAGCATGTAGCCAGTGCCAAAGGGAGCCGTTTTATCGACAAGCACGATGTCATGGCGATGTTTTAGCTTCAGATATTGCAGGCCATCATCCAAGATCAGCACATCGGCCCCAAATTTACGAATGGCATGGGCACCGGCCTTCACACGATTCCGATCCACCACGACGGGCACACCCGGACAATTATGAGCGAGCATGAAGGGTTCATCTCCTGCGATATGAGAATCAAGCAACACATTGACACCATCGGAGACAACGCGTGCTGGCAGTTCTTTAGGCTTTCTGGCCATGCCTAGCTTAGCGGCGATCCGCCAGCTAAGGGGTGGCTTACGCTGACGCTTGCTCTTGTAGCCGCGGCTAAGAATGGCTACGCAGCGCCCTTTATCTCTCAAAGCCTTGGCCAAAAGCTCCACGACGGGCGTCTTGCCAGTTCCGCCGACGGTAATGTTTCCTACACTGATAACCGGGACACCCAGATGATGGTCGTGGATGTAGCGCTCGCGATAGAGGAAAAGTCTCAGTTTGACGGCCCCTTTATAAATGCCCGACAAGAACCAGAAAATAGCGCGTAACAACGAAGCCCTTAATCCACGCCGATTGTGGATGATGACATCCATCATGTATTGTTCCAGGTCTTCGAGAGTGTCCTTCATGCGCTAATAACAGCCTGCCTCTCTGCGGGAAAAGCACAAGCAGGTAAGGTTAAATGGTGCCTCCTTGGCTAGGCAGCAGTTCCTAATCACGGGATTTTCAGTATCTGTCCTGGGCGGATCAGATCTGACTTCAGACCATTAGCAGCCTTCAGTTTGGCGACGCTGGTTTTGCGCTTGAGCGCGATGGCATAGAGAGAATCACCTGAAACGACTTTATGACTGCCACTGGATCTTTTAACAGTGCTTTTTGACTTAGCTGAACTAGGGCGCGGCCTGCTTGAACTGGCGGCGGCTTGCTTCGGCTTTGTACTTGGGGCATTGAAGGCATAAGGATCAGCCTCCACGGGGGCGACTGGAGCCTCATATGTCGGCGCAATGGGGCCTCCACTGGCAATCGTCCCGGGTTGACCTGGATAGGGATTGTAGCCTCCATCATTAGCGTAATTGGCCACGTAAGGATCGATACCTCCAGAACTAGCTTTGGTGAAGGGATTCTTCCCATTCTCACAGGAGACGAATCCTAGAGAGAGACAACCCAAGGTCAGAAGACGAGCAGATGAAATCAGATACATTTTGAAATAGAAAGAGGCTAAGGACGATTAAAGAGGCTGACAGTATGGTTTTCCGAATGGAGTTGTTCAACCTGAAATACCAGCTCCGTTATTCCCTCCAAAAATGCTTTTTGCCTGGATCACGGAAAGCGTTTTCCAGACTTTCAAAGAGTGAATTCAGACGCGTCTCTTCTTTCAAAACATACTCAATGGTATGCGTATGAGTTGTTACCGGATAATTCTTCACCACTTTGGGTTCAGTAAGCGTTGGCGAGACCCTAGCCGCAGCGTCTTGAACCAAGGCGCGTGCTTTGTCGATCGCCTGCTGGCCAACAGCGACAGCCCCAGTGCCCTCCAGCCTCACAGGCTCAAGGAAATAGAAGCGAACATGGGAATTCGTATTCAGCGTCAAATTCACCTCCACCACCCGCGCCACACCATCGGCAACATATTCATGCTTGGAGAGCGCAATGATTTGCCCCGCCTTCACCATGTAGCGCCCACCCTTGAGAGAGCCCGTCCAAACGCCATCTTGGAGCATTTCCTCTGGTGGCGGCTTCGTCGGTGTCGGCCCTGTAGTCTGAGCGAGACTGAAGCCTGAGAGAAACAGGCTGACCAAGGCGCTCAGGAAGAATAATTTTTTCATAACCCTAGCAGACTGACAGAAAGGCAGGCTCTTGTAAATCGGAAGGTCACGACTTCACTTTCCGATGATTCTCCTCTGGCAAGTCCGCTACATCTGCTGACAATAGCGACCCTCATGACACGCAAAACCCCTGAAGAACTCCGCTCCTGGCGCTGGTATGGCCGCGATGAACTCCGCTCCTTTGGCCATCGCTCCCGAGCCAAACAGGCTGGCTGGGGCGCTGAAGACTATGTAGGGAAACCAGTCATCGGCATTCTGAACACTTGGTCAGAACAAAACTCCTGTCACATGCATCTGAAGCTCACGGCAGATGCGGTGCGCCGTGGCATTCTGCAAGCAGGCGGTCATCCGATGGAAATTCCTGTGCTCTCAGCAGGCGAGATGCTGACCAAACCCACAGCGATGTTTCACCGCAACCTTCTGGCCATGGAAACCGAAGAAGTTCTGCGTGCCAATCCTCTCGATGGCGCGGTGCTTCTTGGTGGTTGTGACAAATCTACCCCTGGCCTGCTCATGGGTGCCTTCAGCATGGACATCCCTGTCATTTATATGCCTTGCGGGCCGATGATGAAAGGCAACTGGCGCGGTGAGACCCTAGGCAGTGGCAGCGACGTCTGGAAATATTGGGACGAAAAACGCGCAGGCAACCTGACCTGGGACCAATGGTGCGAGATCGAAGATGGCATCGCCCGTGGCCCTGGCCATTGCATGACCATGGGCACGGCCTCCACCTTGACAGCGCTGGCAGAGACGCTTGGCCTGTGCATGCCTGGTGCCTCATCCATTCCAGCCGTGGACAGCGCTCATCTGCGTGCAGCATCAGCGGCGGGCAGACAAATCATCGAAAACGTCTGGCTTGATTTAAAGCCCTCTAAGATCGTCACCGAAAGCTCCTTTGATAACGCCATCGCCGTCGATATGGCTCTCGGCGGCAGCACCAATGCGATCGTTCATTTAGTGGCCATGGCAGGCCGACTCGGTATCAAACTGCCCTTGGAAAAATTTGATGAAATCAGCCGCCGCATTCCTCTACTGGCTAATCTGCGACCTGCTGGCAAGTATCTCATGGAAGAGTTCTTCCTGGCTGGTGGTATCAAAGCTCTGCTCCATGGCATGAGCTCCTTACTAGACATGCAGACTCTCACCATCACTGGCAAGACCTTGGCAGAAAATGTGGCAGGCTGTGAGACCTACAATCTGGATGTCATCCGCACCCCGGAAAACGCCATTCAACCGGACGGCGGCACCGCCATTCTTCGCGGCAATCTCTGTCCCGATGGAGCCGTGATTAAGCACGCAGCAGCCACCCCAGAACTCTGTCAGCATACCGGCCCAGCGCTCGTCTTTGATAGCTACCCCGAGATGAAGGCTAAGATCGACGACCTCGAGCTGGATGTCACCAAAGACACCGTCCTCATCCTCCGCAACGCAGGACCAGTCGGCGCACCCGGCATGCCAGAGTGGGGCCAGCTGCCCATCCCGAAAAAGCTCATCTTACAAGGCATCCGTGACATGGTGCGTCTGAGTGACTGCCGCATGAGCGGCACCAGCTACGGTGCCTGCGCCCTGCACATTGCTCCAGAATCAGCCGTCGGCGGCCCGCTGGCTCTAGTCCAGAACGGCGACCTCATTGAGCTGGATGTGGCTAACCGTAAATTACACCTGCATGTCAGCGAAGAGGAGTTAGCCAAGCGACGCGCCGCCTGGAAGCCAGCCCCGCCCCGCTACCACCGAGGTTACGCCAAGCTCTTCGTCGATCATGTTACCCAAGCCAATGAAGGCGCGGACTTTGACTTCTTGCAGCATGGTCCAGCCGTTCCCGAGCCTGAGATCTTCTAGCAACTTACCGTGCCAAAAGCTCCTTCGCCGCTTTTTCGATTCCAGGCAGGAGATGGGCTGGCAATTCGCTGAGAAGCGGGAGCACCGGACCAGTGTTGGCGATGCCAGCTAGAGTGACAGCATGATGTAGAACCAAGATAGGGCTGTGAGCGTTCCGCTGATCTTCCAGAGGCAGGAAGATCTGGCGGATCTCCTCTGCTTTGGCATAATCTTTGGCCTGAATGGCGTGCAGCATGTCCGTGCTGAGTTGAGGCTTGATACAAACGCAGCCAGCCGTGAAGCCCGTAATGCCAAAATCACGCAGATGAATGATGGCAGGCTGCTCACCAATACCGCTGACAATCATGTCGGTGTTCACCAAGGTGATGAGCTTGCTCAGGTAGGCGTCATTGACAGGGTCTTCTTTCACCACAGCATACTTGATCCAGGAAATCAGGCCATCATTAACCAACTCTGCAGCGAGTTCTGGGGTGATGTAACCTTCGTCTTTGATGTAGAGCACAGCCTTCAAACCCGAGCGCTCGACGAAATGGCGAATCGCGGTGGCCACACCCGCAGGCTTGGAGGGAAAAAGTGTCGGCAGCAGCATCGCCGTTGGGAATTCATGGTCCTTCAAAATAGCCGCCTGATCCATCGCAGTGCCATACATGGGGCCTACACTAGGAACCATCCACATATCGGCTGGAGCCAATTCACGCAGCATGCTGAGTAACTCGGCATATTCGGAAACTGCGATGTTGTAGAGATTCGCATTTCCCCCGTAGAGCAAGGTACGGATACCGCCAGCATACATGTGCTGGATGAGCTTCCCGTTCTCCTCACGGTTCAAACTCAAATCGGCATTCCGGCAAAGTGGCGGAACGGCAATGACGGAACGGGATAGGTCGGCTGTTGTAACGGGTGTGGTCTTCATGCGAGTGAGCAGTGAAGGGAGTTCAGACGATTCGGCAAATGGAAAGCTCACTAGAGTGAGACTTCCTGCTACCGACGATTCGCATTCGTGTTCGCGCCTTTCATGGCTAAGCGATAGTTCGAAATGGCGTCCGCAATGGCCAGAGAAACGGACTGCCTATAGGTATCTGAGGCGATCAAGCGGCACTCATTGCCATTCGTAACAAAACCACCTTCAAACAAAACGCCCGGACGTTTACAACCTGTCAGCACACTCCATTGGGCACGTTTGATGCCGCGATCCACAAACTTGAAGCGACTGATGACCATGGCATGAACAGCCGTAGCTAGGGCGATATTGGCCGAATCATGCGAGTTTCCAGTGGTTCCGTTGTAGTTAAAACCGCCACCACGTTCCAGACTGGCGGAGCTTCCTTGGGGAGTCAGCGCAAAAGTTTCGATTCCTGAGGCAGCGCTACCCCCTGAATTGAAGTGTAAGCTCACAAAGATACTTTTTGGCGTCGCATTGGCGATGGCGACACGTCCACCGAGCGTGATGAAGGTATCTGTGCTGCGAGTAAGGATGACTTTGAAGCCTTTCCTCTGCAGCGCCTCTTTCACCGAACCGGCCATTTTAAGAGCGAAATCTTTTTCGTATCCATAAATGCCTCGTGCACCAGCATCATGCCCCCCGTGACCAGGGTCAAGCACGACCGTGTCAAAGTACTCACCATCTGAAATGTAGGTGGGGCGCAGAACAGGATCGATGAGCTTGCAAAGGTCTAAGCGTGAGAAAAGGGCCTTGCCGCCAGATTCTAAAACAGGAAAACTGAGGATGAACTTGATGTTATTGATCAGGATTTCCTGAGTGCCCATCTGGGCTTTCAAAATCAAATTGTTTGATTTGAACCAGACATGACTACCTTCGACCTTGTAGGTGCTGAAGCGATAAAATTGATGAATGCTATCGCCAGTGACATAATCACGCCCATTCACCTTCACCACTTTCCAACCACCTGATTGTGAAGAGGGCAGCGGCGAACTTGGCGTGATTTGCTGAGGTTTGACTTCAGCCATTTGTTTATCATCGTCATCTGCGCCGAATTCACCGTCACCGCGTTTTGTATCTGTGACATCGGTGGTTGTTTTCTCTGGCGCAGTCCTTTCAGGCTCTGCTTTTTTGGCCGCCTGTGCTTCGGTCTTTTTTTCTGTCTTCACCACCGCTGGTGCCGACTTTTTAGACGTTGATTGGCTGGATTTAGTGGAACCACTAGACTTAGGTTTGATCGTCGTCAGTTTAGGCTTAGGCGCTGGGGTGCTGGGCTTGGCTTTCGAGGCCTCTTGGACTTCTGTCTGCTTCGGGGTTTCCTTCTCACCCCCACCAAAAAAGCGCTTCATAAACCCAGATTTGTTCTCAGGATTTACGACATCAGCCTGCATCTCTGAAAGCGCGAGCACGGCCATGGCCAGCATTAGCAGGCAGGTAGCTTGGGAGGTGCTAAGGTAGGCAAATCTCATCTTCACAGATCCAAAAAAATTGGCGGTGACTCCGCCAAGAGCGTCCATCCTAGTCCACTTCCGACTTTTGGCAAACTCGGAGATGGCAGCCCTTCATTGACAGAGTTCTCAGTTCAGATGTGTTTTAGGACAATGCGTTTTGTTTTCTCGGTTTTTTTACTTTTCTTTACTCTGTCTGTCTCCGCCCAAGAGAGCCAAAAGAAGCCCCGGCTACCTGCGCAACCACCCGCCTTCCCATCTGGAGATTGGGGGGATTTTGTCGAAAAAGATTTCCCCTTTTTTAGCAGCGTGCTCGACTGCCGAAATCTTGGGCCAGGCATGTTAAAAGACAATCTCACGCCACGCGGCCTGATACTGAACTTGGGTCATAATCTTTGGGCCTGCTTCGACACCGATCTCCTCCGCATGGCTTGCATCTGGGAGAGTGAACCAGGGAAATCACCCGTCTCGCCTGCAGCCCTCGCCCCAGGCTCTTATCACATCGCCGGGCAAAAGACGAAAGATGGCCAGGACTTTCTGCCAAAACCGGTGGGAAGGGTTAAGTGGACTACAGCACTGCACGCTGGCTGGGTGATCGAAGATCGGAAACCAGTTACGGATCCCCGCTCACCCTCAGCAAGTCCCGAGGAGGTGGGTCGAGGCCCTTTATCGTATGCTCTCTTTAAGGCAGTGCGCCTGAATCCGAAGGAAACAGTTTTGGAGTACGAGGTGGCGCAAGTTAAAGTGGAAGACAAATATAGAGTAGCGTCGAGTGATAGAGGGCTTTCCGTTGTCCGCACGATGACCGTCATGCCTTCGGACAAGACCATTTATTATGCCGCTTATCCCAAGGCACTTCGATCCTTTACCCCATCAGATCAGTCTCAAAGCTTCACGATTTCTTATACCATTTCAAAAGAACCGGGCAAAGGATACGCGTTTACACGCACAGGTTCGATTTGGCCCCAACCCATCACCACCCACGCCGTCCTCTCCACCAAACCCGACGCCTATGTCATCGACGACATTCCTTTACCCGTTCCGAATCCGTGGAAGCGGAATGTGCGACTGGCAGACATCACTTTCCTCAATGATCAGGGTGATGCGGCAGGCGTGACTTTCGATGGCGATGTGTGGTTGATCTCTGGGCTGAAGGGCGATCTCGAAAACGTGACCTGGAAGCGCTTCGCTTCAGGCTTGCATGAACCCATGAGCATCGTGGCGCGGAAGGATGAACTGTTCGTCTTTGACCGCACTGGCATCTGGAAGCTGATCGATACCAACAAGGATGGCACCTGTGACCGCTACGAGATGTTCTGCAATCTCTTCTCCCAGACGGCAGAGACACGGGAGTTCCCCAACTCCATGAAACTGGGTCCTGATGGCGCGCTTTACATTTCCAAAGGCGGACAACAGGGCACGACTTATGGCAAGCACAGCGGCACGGTCATCAAAGTCGCGCCAGACGGAAAATCGTTCGAGGTGATCGGCCACGGATTGCGTCAGCCGTTTATCGGAGTCCACCCAAAGACAGGACTCGTCACAGCCAGTGATCAGCAGGGGCATTACGTGCCATCAACACCGATCCACATCATCGAGAAAAATCAGTTTTATGGTCATCTCCCCACCATTGCGCCCAAGGAAGTCTATGCCGAACCCATCGCCGAGCCACTGACTTGGGTGCCGCATCCGGTGAACTCCAGCGGCGTGACGCAGGTCTGGCTGACAGACGCCAAAATGGGACCGCTCAATGATGAAATGATCCATATCGGATACAATCGCCCTGAGCTTTTCCGAGTGATGATGAATACAAGGTTCAAGCGCCCGCAGTCCGCCATCATGAGCTTTGAGCGTGATCTGGATTTCCCTCCACTCAATGGCCACGTCAATCCAGCGGACGGACAACTCTACATCGTCGGCTTTCAAGTCTGGGGCACCACCGCTCAAAAACTGAGTGGCCTAGCCCGCCTCCGCTACACGAATAAACCACGCGTTTTGTTAAAGGAAGTCACACCCACAGATAAAGGCCTGTTGTTACGCTTCAATGCCAAGCTGGATGAAAAGCTAGCGACTGATCCTGCGAGCTACAGCGCCGAGCGCTGGAACTACAGACGAACCTTTGAATATGGCTCACCGCATTTAAAGTTAGACGGCAGCACAGGACAGGAATGGATGACCGCAAGCAGTGCCTATTTAAGCAAAGATGGCATGAGTGTCCTCGTCGGCATCCCCGACATGAAAACTGGCGTGCATCAGATGCGCATTGGCTGGGGACTGCGGAGTGCCGATGGATTAAAAGCCGAAAACACGGCCTACTTCAGTCCCTGGGACCTACTGACTTTTGATGCCATTAAAGAAGGCTTTGGTGACATCCAGATCAATCTCACCCCACGCGCAGCTTCGATCGTAACGCTTGCCAAACCAACCCTAGAGGAAGGCCTGCGGCTGTACCAAATGATCGGCTGCATGGCCTGTCATAGCACAGACGGCAGCACCATCGGCAAAGTAGGCCCAAGCTGGAAAGGCCTCTTCGGAACCAAGCGCGAGCTTGGTAAAGGCGGCAAGTCAGCCTTAGCGGATGAAGCCTACATCCGCGAGTCGATCACCAATCCCAGCGCCAAGGTGGTCAAAGGTTTTGAGAAGTTTGATACGGGTATGCCGATCTATGCCGGCATCCTCAATGAGAGCCAAATCGAAAGCCTAGTGCTGTATATCAAGAGCCTGAAATAGCCGATCTCAATTCAACCCTAAGCGCTTCAGTCCTGGGATACGTATCTTCTGATAACGCAAAGGCAGGCCTTTCGTCGGTGCTTTTGACTGCAAAAGAACTGAATCAAAAAGCAGCGTGATGCAGAAACTTTGTGAGCCATCGCCACGACTGACAGGTTTAAAATCGATAACAAAACCGCACATGTTCACCCACTCCTCGGATGATTCAGCTTGAGTAGGCAACGCCTCCCGATGCAGGCGAATTTGCAACTCGGAGCCAATGTCAAAGCAATGCCGTGACCAAAAGGTCAATCCTGCCGTGCTAATCTCGCAGAGTTCAACGATGAACTGAGAACCACCGCTGCGATGGCTCGCGGAGGTTTCCTGTGAATGCTGGCGTTTTTTTGCCATGGGACCAGGAAGGAATGGATTTCACTCACTAAGAGCAGCAGGAGCTGCAACTTTTAAAACAAGGAGCAGGTAGGCCAATTGTCAATCCGCAGACTTTGGAACAAAAGTAGATCATCGAATGGGACAGCACCCGTGTGATCCTTCACACCTGCCAAATGCATCGGCATCTTTTACTAGTGATGCCGAAAACGCATGATGACGATAGCCAAATTGAATGCGTTTCATCTCAGTTGCAGGCGTTATGTAGTTTGAGATTATGATTACTTCACAGGATGTCCTTATCATTGGCGCTGGCCCAGCTGGCGCCAGCACAGCAGCGATTTTAGCTGAGTACGGTCATAAAGTACTGATCGTCGAAAAAGCAAAGTTTCCGCGTTATCACGTGGGTGAATCCCTGATTCCGTTTACGTTTGGACCTCTAGAGCGTCTGGGAATGATCCCCAAAATGCGAGGTTCTCACTTTGTGAAAAAATACAGTGTCAGCTTTGTGCAACCAGACGGACGACGCTCTCAGCCTTTCTATTTCCACACTCGCTATGACAATGAAACTGTAGCCCAAACTTGGCAGGTCATGCGCTCGGAGTTTGATCAGATGCTGCTGGACAATGCACGCGAAAAAGGTGCTGAAGTGATGGAAGAGACGACCGTCATCCAACTACTCAAAAACGACAGTGGTCGCGTCATCGGTGTCGAGGTCAAAACCAAAGACGGACAAGTGAAACATCTCCATGCAGCACTCGTCGTCGATGCTTCGGGAAAAGAAGCCTTTGCCTCTAATCGCCAAGGCTGGAGAATCGGTGACCCTTATCTGAATAAAGTAGCCATTTGGACCTATTACAAGGGCAGCAAACGTGCCGAAGGCATGGATGAAGGCGGAACGACCATCGCCTTTGTACCCGAAAAAGGCTGGTTCTGGCACATCCCGATGCATAGCGACATGGTGAGTGTGGGAATCGTAGCTGAAGGCAAGTATCTGACCCGTGGCGGCATCAAAGACATGAAAGAGATGTTTTATCGAGAGATCGGTGAAAACCAATGGATCCAAGAACATCTCTCCACCGGCACGTGCACAGGTGAATTCTGGATCACCAGTGAGTATTCTAGACACTCGAAGTATGGTGCCTCTCCTGGCCTTCTGCTGGTGGGAGATGCCTTTGCTTTTCTTGATCCCGTCTTCAGCAGTGGTGTCATGTTAGCGATCAAAAGTGGTGTTATGGCTGCTGATGCGATCCACGAGGCTTTCGTAGCCCAAGATATGTCGCCAGAGCGGTTTGCGGCTTATGGCCAAAACATCCGCCAAGGCATCGAGAACATGCGAAAGCTGATCTATGCTTTTTATGATCCCAACTTCTCTTTCAAGGACGTGGTCATGCAATACCCTGAGACAGGCCCAGAAATTACCGATTGTTTGTCAGGCGACATCAATAAAGATTACAGCAACCTTTGGAGCCGTATTTCAGAATTTGTGAAACTGCCTTACGACCTACCCTATGGGGTGCCGCTAGCGGCGTAAGTGACTACAGCAGCCTCATCCGAGTGAGATCTTGGGTATCCACCATGCCCACAGGGTGACCTCTTTCATCGAGCACCACTAAATCGTCGATCCTTGCCTTTTCCAAAGTGGCTAAAACTTCTGCAGCCAGTTTATCGGCTCGGATACTGATCGGCTCTCGCGTCATAAATTCTGAAACGGGCAACTCGGATATCGCGTGGTCATTTTGGAAAGCACGGACAAAATCGCCATGGGTGAAGACACCCGCCAAAGAGCCGTCCGACTGCACAACAACGGCAGCTCCACTGCGGGCCTTGGTCATGGCCTGCAAAGCAGAACTGACTGTACTTTGGGGTGATATCAGCGCTAACTGATCACCGGACCGCATGACATCTGAAACGCGGGTGAGCAAAGCTCTACCAAGCGAACCTCCAGGGTGAAGCTTAGCAAAGTCTTCGGCCTGAAAACCGCGCGCCTCAAGCAAGACCATGGCCAAGGCATCACAGAGCACAAGCATCGATGTCGTACTTGAGGTTGGGGCAAGATTCAATGGACAGGCCTCCTGTGAAACCTGCACATCCAGAACACAATCAGCCTGCTTGGCCAACGTGGACTCAAGCCCACCCGTGATGGCAATGATTGGCAGGCTTAGCCGCTTTAAATGAGGCAAAAGATCCACCAATTCCGAAGTCTCGCCACTGTAGCTCAATAAGATGGCTAGATCACCAGGATCGATCACGCCAAGGTCGCCATGCAGAGCATCGCCAACGTTAAGACATACCGCGGTAGCTCCCGTGCTGTTAAGCGTGGCCGCGAGTTTTCGTCCGATATTTCCACTCTTTCCGACACCACAGACAATGAGCTTTCCACGGACACGAAAACAAGCCAGCAACAGTCCAATGGCTTCAGCAAAACCCGCTCCCACACGGCTATGCAACCGCTCCAACTCTTCGATTTCGAGGCGGATCACGCGGCGGGCTTGGTCAGGGTAATTCATTCTTGCAGGACTTCTACCCTAGCGAATGAATCCCCACCTTGCAATCTCAGGAAGCATGCCCCTTGGAAAGTTCGACCTTCAAAAAGCTGGTGACCCATGATCTGAACGCAAGGCTGGCGGCAAACCCTCGAATAGCCGCCTTCGCTCATTGGCTGAGATTTTTTCGAATCAATCCAGCATTCATTGCCGTTTAGACTTCCTCCGATGCGTATCCTAGCTCTCCTTTTCATTCCTGCCCTTGCCATTGCCGAAGACTGGCCAGAGTTCCGTGGCCCTTTCAGCCAAGGTCAATCCAGCGCTGTTGGCCTACCCACAGAGTGGAATGCCACTTTTAGCAAAAACGTCCTCTGGAAGGCCCCTATCCCCGGCGTAGGCTGGTCGTCCCCTGTTGCTGTGGGCGAGAAAATTTATCTCACGACGGCGGTTGCCACTGGTGACGTGGAAAAACCCATCGTCGATCGCAGTCTGCGCGTGCTGTGTGTTTCTGCCACTGATGGCAAAGTCCTCTGGGACAAAGAAGTGTTCCCACAAATCGCCGCAACAGCGCCAAACATTCACAAGAAAAACAGTCACGCCAGCCCTACTGCTATTTTTGAGAACGATCGCCTCTATGTCCACTTCGGACATCAAGGCACCGCCTGCTTAAATGCCATCGATGGTGCTATTGTCTGGAGCACTCGAGAATTTGCCTACAAACCTGTCCATGGCAATGGCGGTAGCCCAGTGATCGAAGGCGACTTGCTTATCTTCAATGCCGATGCCGAAGTGGACCCCTGCGTCATTGCTCTGGATAAGACGAATGGGAAACAGCGCTGGAAGTTTGCTAGAATTAGCGAAGCCAAGCGCAAGTTTTCTTTCAGCACTCCACTCATAATCAACGTCAATGGCAAGCGCCAGCTTATCACAGCAGGCAGTGGCGTCGTCAACGCGTTGGACCCCGTCACTGGCAGCGAAATCTGGAAGGTGCGCTATGATCAAGGCTACTCAGTGGTGCCTCGTCCAGTCTTCGCTCACGGCATGGTTTTTATCGCCACTGGCTATGATAAACCGACAGTTCTCGCCATCCGAGTCGATGGCGCCGGTGATGTGACTGACAGCCACGTGGCCTGGAAGCTAGAGAAATATGCCCCGCACAATCCCAGCATGGTGGTCGCGGGAGATGAACTCTATTTAGTGGCCGATAACGGCCTGCTTTCCTGCCTAGATGTCAAAACAGGAACTGCTCATTATCAAGAGCGCTGCACGGGGCCCATCAGCGCTTCCATTGTCTATGCCGATGACAAACTCTACCTTCAAGATGAAAAGGGTCTCGGAGTCATCGTTCAGCCAGGCAAGACGTTTAACGTGATAGCTAAAAACGATCTCGCGGAGCGCTCACTGGCCTCCTATGGCATCATTGGTGATGATCTGTTGATTCGCACTGAACAGAATCTCTGGCGAATCGGCAGCAAATAAATCTGAAAAGGAAAATGGAGACTATGGCATGATACGTCCGAAAAGAGCCGAAACCTGCAACCTAGCAGAGAGCCCTTCACTCTTAGCCACGGACGCTTTTCACGATCGCTGAAGCCTCTCGTGCATTCGCTGTGATGGCTTCCCAATTTTTCTTGGCAATCAACTCGCGCGGAGCCAACCAAGAGCCACCCAAAGCCTGCACACTGGGTTCTCTCAGATACCGTTCTGCATTCTCAGCGTTCACACCACCTAGCGGGATGTATTTGACACCAAGATGGGCAAATGGGGCAGCTATTGTCCGCAGATAAGGCAGTCCTCCAGAGGGTTCGGATGGGAAAAATTTCATCAATCGACATCCCTGCTCCAACGCCAACTCAATGTCCGTAGGTGAACAGACACCAGGGGCAAACGGCAATCCAAGACGCACAGCTTCGCTCACCACACGCGGATTCATTCCAGGTGAGACACCAAAAGAAGCACCCGCCTCTTTCACTTCGCGAACTTGCTGCGGCGAAAGTATGGTGCCGACTCCCACCATCATTTCAGGCAATTCAGCACGGATAGATCGAAGCGCCTGCATTGCCACATCCGTCCGCAGCGTCAATTCAATCCCATCTACGCCACCAGCGAGCAAAGCTTGTGCTAAAGGCACCGCATCAGCAACGTCATCAATCATCAATACAGCGATCACTCCACTGTTGTAGAGATGCTCAGAGATTTCGTCAGGGAAGAGACCAGTCATCCTGATGCATGGCGCTTGATGCGACAAAATCAATCCTCAGACTTGATTTCCACGCTCGGCTATAAAGCGATACGCTCCCAGTGGATGCATTTGAACATGCATCAACCACTCATCACCAAGACCAAGAGCCAGGCCCAATTCCTTTCCGCGAAATCCCGCACGAATACTCAACTGCATGTCGTGAGTCTGAACATCATTGAGTTCCGCCACTTCACATAATAAACGACCCAAAAGACGATGAATCCATAAGCGGGCAGGTTCAGCCGCTATAATGAGTCGCGTTGTAGAAGAAATCTTCGAGCCAATGCTATGGAGTTCCTGATTTGTGAAATGATGAAGAAATAAGTTAGCGATAACGATTTCGGAATGCGGCAAAGAAGCCGCGATTACATCGCCAGCATGCCAACCGGCAGCCGTAGGCCAATGTGAAGGACGTGCGATCAGATCAACAGCCTGCACATCCTCTTCTCTGCATAATCCTGAATTCAGTAAACGCAAAGAAAGCGCTCCATCACCTGCGCCTAATTCTGTCATCTTCCAACCCTGTTGGCCATGGCGACGCACCATCCTTTCAATCCAACGATGATTCCTCATGACTCCATTAACGATGCACATCTCTTCTCGCGCTCGAACAGCGCGAGGATCATTCTGAGGCAGCAAATCGAGTAGCTCAGGCTGGATATCTCTTCGTATCATTGTATCGCTCCCCTGTAATCTTGATGAGGTAAACCACAAACCCAATCAAGTGATCACACTCATCGTTCCGCCCACTCCTTAGGGTTTGTTTGCTCCGTAGCAGTGGTTCAAATAGTCGAAAAAACCAAAGCGACATTTGCACCGCCAAACCCACTGCTATTGCTCATCGCCACTTGTGGAGCCACATCTGATCTAGCAGCAAGAATCGAAACACCTTCGCAAGAAGGGTCAAGCTTTCCAACCTTTCCATTAGTCGGCATGAAGCCCTCTTTTAAAGCCAGACAGCAAATGCCAGCCTCCAGGGCACCCGCTAAGCTTAAACCATGACCTGTCAGTGCCTTTGTACTACTTACCTGAGGTCGGCAATCATTGGTAAAAAGAGTCTTCAGTGCATTCAGTTCAGCAAGATCACCAGCAATGGTCGCCGTGGCATGGGCATTGATGTAATCGACATTCGCAGCAGTAAACCCACTGTCTTTCAGCGCAAGATTCATCGCGCGCGCAAGCCCTTTGCCTGTTGGGTCCGGAGCCACCACATCATACCCATCGGAAGATTGCCCCCAGCCTTTAACTTCGGCGTAAATAGAGGCCCCACGCGCCGCTGCATGATCAGCATCTTCTAGAACCAGCACAGCACTTCCACCAGTGATGACAAAACCATCTCGACTGACATCAAAGGGTCGCGGAGCCAAAGCAGGATCGCTCTGTGAGCTAAGGGCCCGCAGGGAAGCGAAGGGTAAAATGTTGTAAGGATGACAATCCTCAGCTCCTACCACAAACATGATCTTTTGCCGACCAAGACGGATCAAATCACAGGCGCTGCCCAAAGCATGCGATGAAGAAGCACAGGCACTATTAAAGGCTACGGATGCTCCTTTGATGGCGAATCGTGCCGTGAGATTCAGATGCAGCGAATTCGGCATTCCAGTCACCACAGTAGGAGCAGAAGTGCGCGCAGGCCCACGAGTCAGCACCGATTCAATCGCTAGATGGGTCAACCAGGCTGAACCTGCTGAAGCACAGTAGAGTCCGGTTTCTGGTGATGAAACCAGAGTCGAATCTAGCCGAGCATCGCTAATGGCCTCCTCCATGGCCGCGACGGAATAGACCGCGTTCGGGATCATCGTGCGCAGTTGAGTTCGGCTAAATTCTACATTCTTTGGAAATGACCAGTCCAGCGGATCTGTCGTGGGAAAGTGAAAGCCCTTCACCGTCCCAGCCAGCTTCACACGATCATTCATCGCTGCAAGCTCTGGCATCAATTCGATACCACTACGTCCCTCCCGCAGGCTTTCCAGCACCGCAGCACGATCATTGCCGATACTGGAAATGAAACCTAAACCGGTGACGACGACACGATTCATGCGGTGAGCTTGGTGCGTAGAAAAGCTTTTAAATGACCAAGTGTCCGAATGTCATTCATCTCTTGATTGGCTACCGTGATGCCCAGCACTTCCTCTGCCGTCATGACCACTTCAATCATACCAAAGGAGTCCATGCCGATGTCTTCCATAAGTCGGCAATCATCCGTGGCAGCAACCATGCCTTCAGGCTTTGGCTTCGCCGCATCCCGCTGCAATACACCCAGAATGATAACGGGCAGCTCATCAAGATTCCGCGTCTCTTCAAAACGCAGGGCAGCTTCCAAGGTTTCATCGCTGCATCGTTTCAATGACTTAGCGATCTCCTGTTTTCGTTCTTCAGTTAGTGGCATTTCATTGCTTAATTGGTTCTAGTGAAGAATCAAACGATGTGAGTTCTTAAGCTGGACAGCGGCACTCGGTCCAGAGTGTTGAAGGGAATCGTGAGCATAGCGTAGAATGATCCTAGACGTTTCGTGATTGAGTCGCGGCTGAGAAGAAAACGCAGAAGGTGGTCTCGTAGTGCGGATTGAGGCCTGCCGCGTCTCGTGCCGAACCACATGCCCCATTCAGCGCGGACGATGGCGGCTTTCGCGGCCTTTTGCCGGAAGCGATTGTAGGCTGGCAGCAGGGAGGCTGGATCTGAGTGAGTTAGGATTTCAGCCAGGAATTCAGCGTCGGCAAAGCCTGTATTCATCCCCTGACCGCCGATCGGGCTCATGCCATGCGCGGCATCTCCACAGAGGATGATGCGGCCATCGTAGTAGCGGTCGCAATTGAATCGACGAGGGGTGAAGGCACTCTCATTGATCTGATCTTCGACCGGCACCTGAATGCTGGTGCGCTGATGGATGAGCTCACTGATGCGGCCTGCGGGCGAGTCGCCAAGGGCTTTGTCTGTCTGCACGACCCAGCGCCTTTGGCCGCCAGGCAGCGGAAAAGACTCAACGGCACCCGTTGCGGTAAAGAAGAGATGGGCCGCATCTCCGAAGCCGCTGCGGTCGATGAAGTCGCCCATGATAAAGTGTGAGTCGTAGGTGTGGCTCGGAGCTCTCATGCCGATGCCTTCACGCACTCGACTTCGCCAGCCATCACAGGCGACGACATATTTCGCTGTCCACTCGCGCTTTTCTACACGCACAATGCAGTTATCCGTAAGCGACTGCACTTCATGGACTTCACAGCCTGTTTCGATGAATTCAGCGCCAAGATGCTTTTGCAAAAGAGCCATCGTCGTGACCTGCGGCAGCGCTAGTACAAACGGATGCTGGTCTGGAATCTGGCGAAAGGCCATGCAGCCGAGCAGCCCACTCTGACCGTGTACATAGCAGTCACTAACTTTGATTCCCGCGCTGATAAAGCTGTCTGTTAGGCCAAGCTTATTTAGGATCTGCAATGAGGGTGGCGTGATGCCGATGGCCGCTGAATGCGACTTGGGCCGAGCGCGTTTTTCTAGCACGCGAAAGCTCAAACCTTTTTGCTTAAGCAAGCAGGCCAGCAAAAGTCCTACAGGACCACCACCGACGATGAGCACATCAAAGTCCGTCTTCATGCGAGCACCGCAGCATTGAAGACCCGCTCCAGCACAGCGGTCTCCACCGTGAGTCCGGGACCGAAAGCGATGGCGCATGTCGTGGCATGAGCTGTTTCTGCTTTATCAAGCATGGCTTTAAGGACGAACATCACTGTCGGACTGCTCATGTTCCCATAATCACGCAAAACACCGCGAGAGATCTCCAACGCCTCTGGCTTCAAGGATAGGTGCTGCTCCACCTGATCGAGAATGGCGCGCCCACCTGGATGAATCGCCCATTCGTCGATATCGCTGATCTGCATCTCGCGCTTCGCGAGGATACCACCGAGCATCTCACGAATATTGCTACCGATGAGATCGGGCACATAGGCAGAAAGCACCATATTAAATCCATGATCTCCGATGTCCCAAGCCATGTGGGCTTCACTGGATGGAACAAGCGCTGAGTGAAAACCCTGCACTCGGTAAAAAGGCCGGTCTCCCACAGGTTCACGCGCACTGATGATTGCTGCGGCTGCACCATCTGCGAACAGCGCATTCGCAACGATACTTTCTGGCTTGTCACTGACTTGAAGATGCAGGGTGCAAAGTTCTAGGCACATCACCAGCACCACAGCCTTTGGATTGGCCTCACAGAATTGCGCTGCCATACGCATGGCTGGAAAAGCTGCATAACAGCCCATAAAACCGATGGTGTAACGCTCGACATTTTCATTCAAACCCAGATCACGGATGATGTGATAATCAGGCCCTGGATTAGCAAAGCCCGTGCAGGAAGCAAAGACGACATGCGTGATCTCCTCTTTAGCAAATTGCGGATACTCGACGAGGATCTTGCGAGCGAGCTTCACCGCAAGTTCGTGTGAAGCTTTGGCATAAAGTGCGTTTCGTTGACCTGTCGTGGGAGAATTGATTGTTCTGTCTGGCAGGGTGCGAAATAGATCTCCGTCCTCTTTGTTAAAATCATCAATCACGCTGTGCCGAGTCTCAATCCCCGTCCGCTCATAGATCATCTCAACCAGACGTTTGGCCCGAGATTCCGTAACCCAGCCCTTCATGCGTTCGCATGAAAACTCATTGCTGTAAATGAACGGCGGCGTGTCTGTGGAGATATGGTGGATATAAGCCGGCATGAAGATCAATTCTGGGTTAATGTAACCGAGGCATGAACTTTGATGCTATCCCCTACTTTGATGAATAATAGCAGCGTCGGGACGCTAATGCCGCTGGCCTTCATCGAGACAGAGAAGTCCAGATCAAAGGTGGCTTTACCACCAGTCAGCTTCCAGTTCGTGATGGTTGCTAAAACTTGTTGGGGTTTACCAAGCAGCGTTAGCGTCATCGGCAACTTAGTAGGCGTTTTGCCATCCCCCGCTATTTGATCCGCAGCAGCATCCATACTGGCATGGATCAAAGGATAATCCGTGACCTTCATGGCCTTGCGCATGTTTTCATCACGTTTGGCTTCCTCCGTATCCATCTTAATGGCCTCAACAGCCACGTCTGCCTTGATCCATACAGGCTTGCCAGCGGCATCGAGAGTGACTTTAGTCGCATAAGGTTTGGCGGAGACTTTCCCGCCCCATGCATGAAGGGTCGAAGTACCATCAAAGCTAATGTCCGCCTCGCCTGACCAGCCTTGGGTAGTTTCAGCAAAAGCGGAACAAGCTAGACCCAAGACAACCAACAGGGTGAATTTCATGGCACGAGTAAGAAGAGGAGCTGCCCTGTTACTACTGAAGATTGAAGCCGCCGGAAAGAACGGCGGTCGCCGTAGCAGACTGTCCCTGAGTTGGAATTTGAGGTAACATAAAGTAACCCACGGCTTTATGACTTCCATTGCTCAATCGCACGACTTGGCCTTGGAAAGCTACCTTGGACCGAACCAAGGGCGGCGTGGAGGGTTCTGTCAGATTGAAACTACCTGCCACTGCTCCGGTCGCTACATTTAACGTGATAGCGACCTTGCCTGGGTTTACGGCATTCTTGAGATCGATCGTGTTGCTGTCAGTGAAAAGGAAGTTCATGTCAGGATCAGTGGCTGAGCTGGCAAGTCCACCATCCGTGAAACTCAAATTCACGCTCCCAGGATCTGGCAATCCCAGCACAATGCTGCCCTTGCTAGAAGTTGCCAAATAGCCGCCCTCTGCCTTCACATCCAATGGACCAAAAGTAGTGGCGTAAGCGCGTCCAACGATGGTCGGCTTAAACCATGACAAGGAACCACTGAGTAAATTGCCCGCGAACAGACCTCCAGCATCTTCCGTGAGCTTTAGGATACCCAAGATCGTGCCTCTGCCTTTGTAGAGCGGGGAGAAGGCGGTGAAGTCACCATTAGTAGCCAGGAATCCGGCGCTGGTGATGCTCTCGCCATCTGCCGTCTTACCGACCATGGTGACGCCACCAGAGGCACTCACATTAAGGGTCGCAAAACTGCTGCCTTGAGGAATCCCGATCACGCCCTGATTAAACCCATCAGCAAGATCAAGGGCCATGCTGTAATATCCCACCAATGAATCAGCTGGATTATCCAAGACATTCCAACCCGAGCGCCAGCCGCTGAGCTGTGCCGCGCCATGGGAGCCGCTGATGGCACCCGTTGTGGGATTGATCGTCATCGCCAAAATCTGGCCGCCGAGCGGCAGCGAGATCTGCGGTGCACTCGAGGCCATGCGCCCTGTCGCCGCGTAGCTGGCGGCCGCCGCGCCACTGCCGGTGCCACCGACCAGTCTGACGGAGAAGCCACCATTCGATGTGGTGATCAGGGTTAGCGCTCCGCCGAGATTTTGATTGGCCGCAGGCAGGCGCTCCACCAGTCCAGTGAAGGTGCCGACGAAGCCTTTTGCCAAGGCCTTAACCGTAAGGCGTGTTTTCACCGCAGGGCTGGTGCCAGCCGTATTGGTGCCTCTCACCTGCACATTGAAGACGCCAGAGAATTCTGGACTGCCAGTGATCACTCCAGTGCTCGCGTTGAAGGTCAAACCTTTCGGCAGACCGGTGATGGCGAAGGTTTTGGGGAAGTTTTGCGCGGTGACAGTGTGGTTGAATACCTCACCCACCGTGACCACCGGAAAAGTGATGGGATTGATGATCGGCCTGATGAAAGTGGCGGAAACAGGTAGCAGCAGCGATTTGGTCGCCACGAAGGCATTGGAATCCGTGACACGCACGGTAATAGCAGCATTTCCAGCCGCTGTCGGCTTGCCGGAGAGCACGCCTTCAGGACTGAGTGTGATGCCAGCGGGAAGCGCGCCGCCTTGGACTAACCAAGAGTAGGGCTCTGCACCACCCGTGGCGGCCAGCGTGGCCGCGTAAGTCACGCCCTTCACAGCTGTAGGCAGCGTAGCGGTGGTGATGTCGAGATCACTGATGACGAGTTCAAAAACGCGGCTATCCGTCTTGTTGTCCTGATCCATGACCTGCACGGTAAATGTTCCGGTGCCATTGCTGCCGCTGGTGCCAGAGATGACACCGAGTTCACTCAAAATAAGTCCGTCAGGCAGGTTGCCATTCGTCACGGTCCAAGTGTAGGGCCTGCGACCGCCAAAGGCGGCCAAGGTCGTGCTATACTCGATATTCGTCCGTGCTGGGGGCAGCAGGGCCACTGTTGAGATCGCGGGATCAGTCGGCTCAGTGACGGTGATGGTAGCTGTTTGCGAGTCCGCACCTGTGGGATTAGAGGTGTTGGTTACCTTGACCCAGTAGCTGGTGGTCGCCAGCAACGCTGGCGTGGTGAAAAAGGCGGAATTGGTGCCGACGGGTGTGGTGGTGGTGCCGCTGTTACCCTGATACCATTGGTAGGTCAGCGGACCCGTGCCCACAGCGCTGACTGACAAGGTTGTCGTGGTGCCTATAAAAATGGAGTCAGACTGCGGTTGTGTGGTGATTGCCGCAGGCTGACGGACAGTGACCGTCGCCGTCGCCGAGTTGGCTCCACCAGGATTACCGGCATTCGTGACCTTGACCCAATAACTGGTGGTCTCCAGGAGCGCTGGTGTCGTGAAGGAGGCTGCATTTGTGCCTACAGGCGTGCTGTCATCCCCGGTTAATCCTTGATACCACTGGTAAGTCAGCGGTGCCTCACCAGCAGCTACAACCGTTAGCGTCGTAGTTTGACCTCGGTTGATGGTGACCGGGCTGGGTGAAGTGATGATGGCAGCCACAGCGGGGGCAGAAACATTGATGGTGAAATTTTTCTGCACCACTTCGCCCCCAAAATCAGCATACCTCCAAGCTTGGACTGTAACAGATTTGCTTCCTACCTCTGATGTCGTGCCAGTGATGGCATTCACAATACCAGAAATGTTGGGCAGATCAAGACCTGCGGGCAGAGGCGTATTGGACGCGATACTCCAAGATTGAGGTTCAGAAGGACTTCCAGTGACCAGAAACGTGGCTGAGAAAGGCTCACCAGCCACTACATTCAAAGATCCATTGGTCATGGTTAGTGTCGTAGCACCGGCCACACTGTCATAAGCGCCGAGACCAACGACGGTGGCGATGGCGAACTCTGCCGGGCCAAAAAAAGCAGCTGAGGCTGCTAGATTAAATTCCGCTGGCACAAGAAGCTGGGCTGCCGGTGTGCGCTGAAACAGCATCAGCAAGGAGCTGGCCCGTTTCAGCAGGCGTTTGCAATTTAACAGGAAGGTGGACGTGGTCATGGGGTGCATTGGGCAGGATGGTTCATGGTTTTGTTGAAAATAAAGTTAGGCTCAGTTGCAGCCGCAGCCGCCGCCACCCACGCCACCGCCGCCAAAGGCGGCTTCGCGTGAAAAATAGGCGTGCTGGGTCATGGCCAGCAATAGAGGATCACGGCCTGCATCCATGAGTGGATTGGCCAGATGACCGCGCTGATAGGGTTTCACGCGGACGAGTTTTTGAGAGCAACTGCTCAGCATCAAAGATGCGAGACAGGCGAGGGTGAGGATGGGTTTCATGGAATGGATGGTTTTTGGAAAATGTAGATCAGGCGGCCTGGACCTGAAAGCGACGAAACTCCCGCGTGACATGAACGCCGCGGTCATCTTGGGCGCAGACTTCAACACCGGGTGCGTTATCGGCCATACGCAGCCCCTCGGCCAGACCCAGAACAAAAACGGTGGTGGAATAGATGCCCGCCAGAAGACAACTGGGTGCCAGCGCCGTCACTGCCCGCAGGCCATGCCGCACGGGCCAGCCGGTGCGGCGGTCCAGAATGTGACCGTACCGCACACCCTGATGTTCAAAGCGCCGTGCGTAATCACCCGAGGCACAGACCGCAAAGCCAGAAACAGCCAGTCCACCGACACATTTATCCGTCTTCACACCGTCCTGAATGCCCACATGCCAAAAGGGATGCACACCATTGCCACCAATGGCGAAGATGTCGCGTCCGAGATCGACCAGCGCGTCGGTGATGCCGAATTTTTTGGCGATGCCGATGACCTGATCGACGGCGTATTCCTTGCCAAAGCCGCCGAAGTCGAGGCCCATGCCTTCGCGCGGCAGGAAGATTTTCCCGCGCTTCCGCTGCACGTCCTTCCACTGGGAAAGAGACACCGCTCTGGCAACGTCTGAAGCATCCGGCAGGTGCTCATGCACCACCTTCCAGTCCCAGAGCAGGATCAGCGGCAGCGTGGCGGCATCCATCACACCATTCGTTAGCCCATGCATGGAATCGGCAAGGTTCAGCATCGTCTCCATCTCGGCATCCACGTTCACCCACTCGCGACCAGCGGCCTGGTTGATGCGGGAGACGAGAGAGTCGGGCTTGAAGCGGGAAAACCTCGCCTCAAACGCGCCCAGCCAGCCCAGCGCCTCCGCCACGAACTCCAGCGCCCGCTTTTGATCCGCCAGCCGGAACTGGATGGCGCAGTTCGTGCCCAGCGCGCGGAACGCGATGCTGCGCACGCCACGGACATCTGGGTCGATAGAGATCTGGTGGACAGGTTTCGACATGGAGCGGAAATCAGAAAGTTAAGTTCAGACCAAAAGTCCACATAGCCGCCGTCACATAAGCCTCTGCGGGTGCCTGATCGCCACCCACACCGCTCATGTCGTAGTTCTCGTAGGCGAGTGAGAGCGCCATGTTTTCTGAAAATCGCCAGCGTGCCTTCACGCCCAGGCTCAACGTCGCCAGGGAGGAAAGGCGGTAGTCGGCGGAATAATTGGGCCCGCTACCAGTCGGGAATTGCTGTGGTGTGCCGATATTCACCTCGTTGAGAGATTGATGGAAAAAATCTGCCGCCGTCTGTTGGTAATAGCGGAAGAAGGGCGTGATCTCGAACTTCTCAAAAAGACCCTGTCGCCACTCGATCTGAAAGCTCTGGGAAAAGACGCCGTAATCATCCTGGGAAAGCCGTACCACGGCATCCAGCGCCGCGTGGGCTTTGTCGATGAATCGCGTGCCCTGAAGCTGAAAAACCCCGCGCACACGACTGGAAGGTCGGTTTTCCCGGTAAACTGCCGAAACCGGGATGCTGCCGACTCCGGGGATGTTCCGCAATTCATCACGCTGAATGACTTTGTATTGATCATTCAAATACCCCTCCGCATAACCGAGGGTCAGATTGGCACTGAGCAAAGTGTCGCGGTCAAGCACTTGGGAAAAACCAAAGAAGAGATCGTAACTCTTTTTATTCTGATCATCCGTGCCGATAACCCTGATGGTGTCGTTGAGGAAATTCAGGCCAAAACTCAGCGTCGTGTTTTTCTGGTTCAACTCCCATTTGTCACTCAAGGATAGGCCTTGCGAAAGGTAGTCACTCTCCCGGCTGTGCGAGAGTTCCAGCTCCACACGATGATCGCCGATCTGCTGAGAAAGGGCTGCCAAAACGCCATTGCGCACGTCTTCAAGCTCGACCAAAAACGGCTGTGTTCCACCTGGCAGCGCACCCCAGGCTGTCGCACCAGCGATGGCATCACGCAGAAACTGAAAACGGAAACTCGTATCTTCGGAGAAAAACATCTCGCCACGATAATAGTAGGACTCGACGAACATGCGCCCCCCGGACTCATCATAAGTCTGATAACTCGTATCAAACTTGAAGGCCTCCGCACCTGCCAAGGGCACAACAGGCATTAAAAGAGGCGCAAAGGCGATTTTGTTTTTCATGAGAGACAATCTTAAAATACTAGGATCAATGTTTTTGCACAAGATCTAAGAGGCCACGTTTGCAGCCTTAATTTCTTGAATCGTAGCGCGATTCATAATGGTCGAGCTGTTAAGCAGAGGCAAAAGGAATAGGGTGAGAAACCAGTCACCTGTGTCGGCTCATTCGCAGAGAGCTGAGAATGGAAGACTGTCGGGACGACCGCGGCATAGAAAATGGAAATAGATTTCATACAAGTGAGGGAAAATCTGCCGGTTAGGAAGTGCACGTAGGCCCGGGATGGGCAACGTGGCAGAGAGATTTGGCGTGATTGATCACGGCCCGTCTGCATTAATGATGTCATAAAACAGGTATTCAGACCCAGTTACGACGTTCTCTAATGCCTCAAATCAAAAGCTGAACGCCCGTCACGGCAGCTCGCCAATCGCTTTCACTCTGCTCTCGATCTCTTATCATCTGATGGCGAAACATGTCGCGCTGCTGCTGCTCAAAAGAATGCCTCAACGTCTGAGTTGCCTTAAAGTTAATGCTTACAGGCTGAATTACCTCCTCGGCCACAAGATGGCGCTCAGCGGAAGCGACACTGGTTAAGTGGACTGATGAAAAGTGGTGATCACCATTCTGATCCTCACGACAAAAGCAGACCAATACACGGAGGCTGGCATTGACGTGATCAGCAACCTCTAGCGTTTTTGCACCTTCGCGATGATGCAAAACGATCTGAGTGATTTGATCCGATTCTAAAACGAACATCTCGTGACTCCTATCCAAGTCAGCCAACATGGCGGCTGAAGCCGTTAGCACCGGAGTCCCTGTGATGGCGTAAGCCAGCAAGAGGACCAGCGCGGTGAAACAATTGAGGGGACTCATAAACTAAGTTTTCTCAGCAACCTGTAAAACACACAAACGCAATGACTGAAGATCACATTACCAAATGATAATCCATGAACTGTAATGGAGTTGAGTCATCAGAAGCTGAATAAATTTTGCGTTATCTCACACTTTTCTTGTCCGGTTTCCTCCCGCTGTGCGGTATAGTCATCCCCGCTAGTTGATTTTAACCATGAAGCATACCCTCCTCACCCTCGCCCTCCTTGGCTCATTCGCGATTGCCCAGGCTCAGGATTACCTCGAAATCGCCGCCAATCCCGTCGGCGCCGGAAAGGGTAAAACCATTGTGCTGGTGGCAGGTGATGAAGAATACCGGACGGAAGAATCCATGCCCATGCTGGCGAAGATCCTGGCCAAAAAACACGGCTTCAACTGTGTGGTGCTTTTTTCCACGGATGAAAAGGAAGGCTACATCGACCCGAACAATCAAAAGAACATTCGCGGCACTGAGCTGCTGGACAATGCCCAACTGATGATCATCGGCACACGTTTTCGCCAATTACCAGAAGCGCAACTCGCACCCTTTGCTCGCTTTTTAGATGCCGGGAAACCCGTCATCGGCTTCCGCACCGCGACTCATGCTTTCAGTGGCAACGCTAAGACAGGCGACTTCAAGTGGGCGGATTTTGGTCTCAAGATTCTCGGCGAAAAGTGGGTCAACCACCACGGTGCTCATAAAAAGGAGGGGACACGCTCCGTCATCGAAGCCGCCCATAGCAAAAACGACGTGCTTCGTGGAGTCGGCGAGATTTTCGCCACGACCGATGTCTATGGCATCAAGAATCTCGACCAGAGCGCCGCCACCATTCTGCTTCGCGGACAGGTGACGGAGTCGCTCGATCCCAAGTCCAAAGCGCTGACAGGCACCAAGAATCAGCCAATGATGCCTCTAGCCTGGTTGCACGAATACACCGCACCGAATGGTTCGACTAAGGGCCGTTCGTTCTGCACCACTCTTGGTGCTTCCGTTGATTTCTCCGACGAAAATCTCCGCCGCCTCATCATCAATGCCGCTCATCACCTTCTTGGCGCCAGCGTACCGGAAAAAGCAGATGTGAACTTCATTGATCCTTTCAAGCCAACATTCTATTCCGGCCTCAAGAGTGACTATTACCGGCAGATCAAATTGAAGCCTGGTGACTTCGCCACGGGTAAAAGCCCTTCGACCGGCCTGCCTGGTGAAAAGAAACCCGAAGCTAAAGCTGCTGCCGAACAGCCGCCTCATGCGCCAAATGCTGAGCCAGCCGCTGCTACCAGCGCCCGCCCTCAAACCGTCACTCCACCAACCAAAGGCGAGCGTATCGTTTTAATCGGCAATGGTTTGGCCGAGCGTGATGTGTATTACAGCCGCATCGAGACTGAACTGCATCTGCGTTACCCCGATCAGAATTTATTCTTCCGTAACATGGGACACGTGGGAGACACTCCTGGCTTCCGCCCTCATCCTTCACGAGTGTCTCAATGGGCATTCCCGGGCGCTGAGAAGTTCCATCCAGATAAGCAGGTGCATCATGGTAAAGGCTTCTTCTCCACGCCAGATCAATGGCTCACCCATCTCAAGGCAGACACCATCGTGGCCTTCTTTGGTTACAACGAATCCTTTGATGGCCCCAACAAAGTCAGCAATTTTGAAGCTGAGCTCGATGCTTGGGTGCAGCATACCTTAAGCAAAGCTTACAACGGCAAAGCAGCTCCTCGTGTGGTTCTAGTCTCCCCGGTGGCCTTCGAAAATCAATCCGCCAAACGCGACCTCCCCAATGGCGACAAAGAGAATGCCAATCTCATCCTCTATTCCGCTGCCGTAGAAACCGTGGCCAAAAAGCGTGGCCTGACATTCATCGACCTTTTCTCGCCCACCAAAGCGCTCTACGCCAAAGCTCAACAACCGCTCACCACGGGAGGCTTTGTACCGAATGAAGAAGGCTACAAGCAAGTCGCCGAAGTTCTCAGCACTGGCCTTTACGGCCATCAATCACGCGTCTCGAAAGCCGATCCAGAACTCGTCAACGCAGCGGTCAAAGCCAAAGACTACTTTTGGAACAGTGACTACAATCTCGTCAATGGCGTGCACACGCATGGCCAGCGTTACAACCCTTATGGCCCACAGAACTATCCCGATGAGGTCAAAAAGACCCGTGAAATGGCCGCCCTACGTGACACCCTTGTGCACGACGTCGCCACCTCGAAGAAAACCGATCTCACGGTGGATGACAGCAAGACGCATAAGCTGGCCGAGGTGCCAACCAACTATGTGCCAAGTGTCAAAAATGGTAGCACCAAGTATCTCTATGGCGATGAAGCCGTTCAATCCCTGACCGTGCCTGCAGGCTACAAGGTTGAGATGTTTGCAAGTGAAAAGGAGTTCCCGAATCTGGCGAATCCGATGCAGATGTCCTTTGATAACAAAGGCCGTCTCTGGGTGGCCACCATGCCAGCTTATCCTCACTATCGTCCCGGTGATCAACTTCCCAATGACATGCTCCTCATCTATGAAGACACCAATGGCGACGGTAAAGCTGACAAAGAGACCGTCTTCGCAGACAAGCTGCATTTGCCGATCGGCTTCGAGTTTGCTCCTGAAGGAGTTTACCTTTCCCAAGAGCCCAACCTGGTACTGCTCAGCGATACCAATGGCGACGACAAAGCTGACAGGACCGAGATCATTCTCGGCGGCTTCGATACGCATGACACTCACCACGCCATCAGCGCCTACGCGGCTGATCCCAGCGGTGCGTTTATGATGTGCGAAGGCGTCTTCCTCCACTCCAATGTCGAAACTTCCTATGGCCCAGTGCGCTGCGTCGATGGTGGCTTTTTCCGCTACAGCCCACAGCGTGGCATGTTGGAGCGCACCATCCAGATGAGCATCCCCAATCCTTGGGGCTTCATCTTTGACCAATGGGGACAGGACTTCTTCCTTCACACCTCCGGCACCAGCATGAACTGGGGCCTGCCCGTCTCCGTAAAGCCGACCTTCGGCAGCAAGACGCCTTCGACACCGGACCTCATTCCTTCGGATCAAAAGGTGCGTCCGACCTCTGGATTAGAGATCGTTTCATCACGCCATTTCCCCGATGAAGTTCAGGGCGACATCATGCTCTGCAATGCCATCGGATTCCTCGGCATCAAACAGCACAAGATCGTCGATGACAGCACCGGCTGGAGGACCAGTTTCCGCCAAGATTTACTCGTCAGCAAAGACGGTAACTTCCGCCCCGTCGATCTTGAATTCGCGCCAGATGGTAGCCTCTACGTGATCGACTGGCATAACGTCCTCATCGGCCACATGCAGCACAATGCGCGTGATCCATTGCGTGACCACGTTCACGGCCGCATCTACCGGATCACCTATCCCAGCCGCCCGCTGGTTAAGGTCGCCCCCGTCGCTGGAGCCCCCATCGCCACACTCCTCAAGAATTTGAAGGAACCCGAATCACGCACGCGCTACCGCACGCGCCGTGAACTGCGCGCTCATCCTGTCAGCGAAGTCCTGCCAGCGGTCAAAACCTGGGCCGCCGAACAAACAGACACACACGCGAAACTCGAAGCCCTCTGGACCACCTGGGGCATGAATCAGGCCGATGAAGGCCTGCTACGCGAACTTCTCGCCAGCGATGACTTCCACGCGCGCGCCGCTGCCGTTCGCGTGCTGCGCTACAATCATCACCGGATTGCCGATCACGCAGCTCTCCTTGAAAAAGCTGCCGCTGACGAGCATGGCCGCGTGCGTTTAGAGGCAGCCGTCGCTGCTTCCTGGCTACCTGACATCACCGCCGCGAAAAAGATCGTCGCCATCGCAGGTAGCAAGCCCATGGATGTCTGGAATCAAGCCGCCATCAAAACCGCAACAGATCGTCTTAACGGTGTGGCTGAAGTCGAGAAGGCCGATCACGTCGAGCTGAAAGCCCCTGCCCATCTCAGCGCCAAAGCCAAAGAGCAATACCTCGCCGGACAAAAGATTTATTTCCGTGAAGGCCACTGCGTCACCTGCCATCAGGCCAATGGCAAAGGCCTTGATCCAGCCTTCCCTTCCCTTGAGAATAGCCCCTGGGTCAAAGGCGACTCCAATCGCCTCATCAAGCTAGCCATGTATGGCCTCATGGGTCCTCTGGAGATCAACGGTAAAAAATACGACGGCCAAGTGCCCATGACGCCTTTTGGCGGCATGCTCAAAGACGACGAAATGGCCGCCGTCCTTACCTTTGTCCGTAATAGCTTCGGCAACCAAGCCCACCCCATCCAAGCCGCCCAAGTCAAAACCATCCGCGACGCCAACCAAGGCCGCATGATGTTCTTCATGACCGACGAACTGCTGAAGCAACATCCGATGAAGTAGTCCTACCCAACACGATGAACCAGATCGACCCTATTGTCCTTGCCTACCTTGCCTCTTGGATCCTTTCGACCCGAAACGCTCTCACACCCACGGTGAGGAACCAGCGAGTTTGGCGTGTTGCGACAGTTTTGCTCACAATTGGCCTGACGGCGCTGACAGCCGCACAGATGATCGGCTCGTCGTTGGATAAAGACGGATTCTTGCACGAACCGTTCTACTTAATCGGGTCCGGGAGTCTTTTGAGCTTGGCTGGATCAGGCATCACGTTTCTGCTGGTATTGCTAGGACTGTTCTCCCGGCTGTGCGCCAAGCTTGAGAAAGGCCAATGGGCCTGATCCGTCTAATCTGACAGATCATCCGTCGAAAATTCCGAAAGTATGGGCATAGATACAGGCCATCCCGCCCATGCAATCGATCATCGTCCGGCATCAAGGAGGCTTCTTTAGCAAAACGACTGCGAATGCATCGCCTGATAACACGCTCGACTATTACGACTAGAGCCGATTATATTCAGCAGCCTGCCACTTGATCCGTGTGAGGGGTTGCGCCTGAAGGTGCTCTGTGGCAACGAAGTTACTTCCATGGGCGCTTCCGGACCAACCAAAATATCTTTCCCAAAACTGGCTATGCACTGGCTGGTTTATGCTGCCTTTCGATGTGTCGAGTTTTTCCTCTGGCTGCTGCCGATTGAAGTGATCTGGTATCTGGGTCGTGGCATGGGTATTCTGGGCTATTACGTTTCTGGGAAGTACCGCCGACTAGCCTTGAGTAATTTGCGAATTGCCTTTGGCCGCGAAAAGAATGTGGCTTGGCAGAAAGCAACCGCCCGGAAACACTTTGCTTCTCTTTTTGGGAATATTCTCTGTGGGTTCAAGCTACCCATGATGCATCCAAAAGACGTCGAAGCTCGCGTCACGGTGGAGGGCATGGAGCATACCCATGAGGCGATGAGAAAGAATAGGCCAATCCTCTATCTCGTCTGCCATCTGAGTTGCTGGGAGATCCTCACGCAAGTGCCAAGCCTTTTTGTTTTTGATCGCAAGCCAGCCACCGTTTATCAACCCTTGAGGAATCCTTTTCTCAATGCCCTCATCATCCGCCGCCGTCAAAAGCTAGGATACACGCTGTTTGATCGGCAGGATGGTTTCGCAGGCCCCATGCAGCACATGAAGGAGGGCGGCTGTCTGGGAGTTCTCGTGGATCAGCATTCGGGTGATCATGGCATCTGGTGCCCGTTTTTTGATCGTTTAGCATCCACCACTCCAATTGCTGCACTCATGGCCTTCCGCTCTCATGGTCTTCTGGTTCCGATGGGCATCTACGATAACGGACCTGGCAGGTGGCGCATGGTTTGTAGCGCCCCGGTGGATACTGAAGAGATCAAAGAAAGCGTGGATGGGTTAACGACGTGGATGAATCGATCCGTCGAAATGATGGTGCGCCGTCAACCCGAAAACTGGTTCTGGGTTCACAATCGCTGGAAGACCCCCAAACCACGCTTTCTCTTGGATACCTACAAACGCGGCATCAGCTATCCTGCTGACTACGATCACTCCAAACTACAGCCTTTTGAATTGCTCGTCAGATCTCCCAATTGGTTGGGCGACGCCTGCATGGCCTTGCCTGCTGTGCGTGCTATGAAAGCAGGTCGTCCAGATTTAAAGCTCACCATTTTTGGACCTGAAAAGCTTCGCGAGCTCTGGGAAGCCCAGCCCGAAGTTTCCCTTTACATTGGCAAAGCAAACAAAGAAGGCCCCATCTCTGTCGCTCGGAAAATCCAAGCCACAGGAGTCCATTTTGACGCCGGAGTGCTGCTAACCCATTCCACTCGTAGCACCCTGGAACTTTGGCTGGCAGGCATTCCTCGACTTGTTGGCTTTAAAGGCTCACTGCGCTCCAAGATGCTGCATCAAATCATCAAGGAGCCCAAGGCCCAAAATGCGCCGATGCATCATACATTGCGCTATTTGCACATTGCCCAGAGCATCGGAGCCAATCTCAAAAAATCTCAAGGGACCACTCTGCGTCACCCAGACGCCGACTCAACAAAGGGCCCTGATTTACAACGAATCGGTATCTGTGCTGGTGCTGAGTATGGGCAGGCAAAACGTTGGCCTCTCGAGCGCTTTGCTGAAGTGATCAGGCAAGTTGCCTCGATTCATCCTGAGATTGAATGGGTCTTTTTTGGTGCCCCTGGAGAGAGCGAAATGGGCACTGAGTTATCCGCCATGGTCAGTGACATCAAGCACACGAACCTCGTAGGCAAAACCAAACTGGCTGAGCTGATTACTCAACTCCGGACCTGCCGTCTACTGGTCACCAATGACACGGGCACCATGCATCTTGCCTGCGCTGAGAATGTGCCAACGGTGAGCATCTTTGGCTCTACCGATCCCATTGCTACAGGGCCGCTTGGCGATCATCACACGGTTATTCAACATCCTGTTCCATGCAGCCCGTGCTTTGAGCGCAAGTGCCCTTTAGGGCATTATGATTGCATGACCAAAGTGACTCCAGAAGTCGTCACTCAAGCCGTTTTAAAACGCCTCATGGCATGATCTTATGATCACCTTCCTGAATCACTATCGCCTGTAAACCTGAACCTGTGACTCGATTGTTTTTGAGCACTTGAGCCTCTCCTGCAATTGAGAAGCCATGACGACCTGGATTCTCGATATCGTTGTCTTCAAAGAAGTTTCCTTTGGTGCCAGTGCCGATTTGCACTGCATTGCCAGACATTGAGACGAAGCTGTTATTCTGCACTCGATGTCCCTCATTCAGCCTAGGATTTAGACACCAGCGCCAAAGGCTAACCCCGATACCGCAATCGCGAGCTTCGTTACCAGCGATGACACAATCGTTAGCATGATTAAGCTCAAAGGCGATACGACAGCGCGTGATCTGATTCCCAATGGCACTTGAATCTGTGGTAAAATGATCAAAGGCGATGGCTTCATCACAAATATCACGAAAACTACACCTTTGGATTTCCGCCTTCTCCGCGCTGTAAAGAGCCACGCCACGTCCAAAGAAGTTTTGGAAGATGCAGTCACGCACCACAATATCTTTCGGCTTCACGCCCGTCGGACCTTTGGCATAGTCGTAAGCTCCAGCTGCGAAAACCGCACAGAGCTGCGCATGACCCTGCACCTTAGGGTCAGCGGCCACGCGACCGCCGTCGAGTGTTAGATTGGCGACTTCAAGTGTCTCGCAAGCTCCTCGGATCTCAATCAGGTTAGGGGCATCTTCATGACGAATTATCGCATTTGCCGGAACTGGAAACGAGAGAGTATCTTGGAATAGAAGAAGCCCTAGTTTCACCTCTTTAATGATGGCTAAACCATAGGAAGATGGCTGTTTCTTCAAGGCATCCATGGCGCCAGCGCATTCAATCCTCGCCCGCATTCCAGGAACCCACCCGCGTTGGCTGTGGACCCTCAATTCACTTTTCCCAGCAGCCGTATCTTGAGCACACACCGCATAGGTCAGAAGTGGCAACTTCAAAACGCAGCGTTCTTTGCTAATGCCTCGCAAGGCCAACTTCTTAGCATTTTTTAAAAACAGGCCTTTTGACAAAACATGCACACCTTCTGGAATTGTCACCACGCCACCACCGGCGTTGATCGCTTCGTCGATCCATTGCTGGATCGGGGGAGCATCAGCATGAATCAGATGGCAGCAAAGGAAGGTTAAAAAAAGAACAACTCGCATGTAAATAAGGTCGGTAAATCAGAACGCATCTTAGGTCCCACGGAACTCTTTTCCAAGAGGGAAGGATCATTTGACGAAATTCAAAATGATATGAGCATGATTAAGAACGATGCTCGACGCACAACGATACAAACCTGGCAACTTAAGAAGTGAAGTTCATTTCACCCGCCTTTATATTTGCAGCCATGTCCTTTTTGGAGCGCTGCCGATTTTGTTATTTTTGCTTCACTCGCTCTTTGCCTGCACAATTGCCGTTCTTGTTTGGTATACGCTCACCCTTGGGCTCGTTTATGGCATGGCCCAGGGCCGCGATGCCTGCCGCATGGGATTGAGCGTGGTCTTTGCTAGTTTGCCCATTTGTGGAGTCATTTTTCTCGGTCAAATCTTACCCGAATGGAAGCCTGAAACGCCGCCGTTATTACCGCTCATCGTTTTACCCTTCTGGCTAGGACTATGGAATCTGATCTATGCGACTGCGACCGTTTTCACTTGGAATAGCACCTATTTGAAGAAAGCCTGCTCCGTTGGATTCAAGGTTTACTGATCAATTTCCGCACGCTTAAGAATCCAGGCGAGAAATTCGCGATTGCCTTCCGTTCCCTGAATAGAGGATTCGGTCAGGCCTTTCCACTCCAGATCAGGCTGCGATTCAACGAAGCTCTGGATGCGGGCACAGGCTTTTTTATGCAGGTCAATCTCACGCACGATGCCGCCTTTGCCCACCTCATCCCGAGAGAGCTCAAACTGTGGCTTCACTAACACCACCGCCTGACCGCCAGACTTCAACACGCTGAGTGCCCCTGGCAAAACAAGAGTTAGCGAGATAAATGAGACATCTGCCACGATGATGTCCACCTGCTCTGGCAAGTCGCTAGGCTGAAGGTGGCGCACATTAAAATTCTCTCGACACAGGACGCGCGGATCACTTCGTAGCTTCCAGACCATCTGATTAGTCCCCACATCAAAAGCATGGACCTTGACGGCTCCACGTTGCAATAAACAATCGGTGAAACCGCCTGTGGAAGCGCCTACATCCATGCCGATCAGGCCCACGACATCAATGCCAAAGTGCTCCAACGCCCCTTCAAGCTTTAATCCACCGCGACTGACAAAACGAGGCGGCGTTTTAACCGTCAGAACAGCATCTTGCCGCACCAGCCAGCCGGGTTTTGACATCACTTCGTCTCCCAGCATGACTTCACCTGCCATGATCAGCCTTTTGGCCTGTTCACGGGAAGGACACAGCTCCCGCTGAACCAGCGCTAAGTCCAAACGAATGCGGGCCATTAGCGTCCGACCGGCTGAATGATTTCGTCCCCTGGCTCGATCGTGACTCCAGTGGGGATCGACGTCAGATCGAGATCTGCAACAGCTTCATTTTCCTCAATGGTTTCAGTCACTCGAACCTTGGCCAGCACTGCATTGGCACGACGGATGTCAAAAAGCGAACCTTTGGTGATTCCTTGCTTTGAACCCGCATCAATAATCACAAAGCCCTGTTCTTTCACAATCATCTTCACTTTCGCGATCGGCTTGGCATCCTGAACCTGCTTCTGCAAAGGCGTCATCGTATTGGTATTGATCCCTGCCGCCTCAGCCACCAGGACGGTCTTTGGCACAGTCAGGCCACCACCAGGCAGCGCACTAGTTCCTGCCATCGGATCGGTCGCAATTCGTGAGATCGTCCCTGGCGCGGGTGGACTGATGGACACCGCAGGCGCCGAGGGTAGCGGCATCATGCGACTGGCTTCTGGAGAGGCCATGGCCTCTGCTGCCTGCTTTTTCTTTGTGAATTCAAGCTTTTCTTCAGCCCCGCGCTTAGCCGCCTGCCCCTCCCAGGCCAGATAACTGGTGAGGCAAAGGAGGAGAAAGGTAAGGGCAAAAGCAAAATGGGTCAGTCGCATAACTTCCAGATCATGCCACAGATCGCGAAAATCAAACAATGAAATCAATCAGCGTATCCTTGCACCCCAGTTCATGCGTTTCACTATGACCGCCCTCACGCATGACAGACATCGCATTTTTTAGGCTGCCCGATGGACGGGCCTGGATCGGCCACGGACCTTTTGAGTCTCTGGCTCACATGCCTAGTACCGGGGGTGCTTTTTACATCAACGACTTTGATCTTTCCGATCCAAAGCCCTGGAAAGTTCCCAGCAAGCTTGCGCAGGTCGTTCCCACACTTCTTTCCCGGAGCGCTAACTACGATCCCGCACAGCCCCCCTTTATTCAGTGGGCAAAGCCAGCCACCGAGTGGTTTAAAATGGCCTTCCGTCGCATCCGCCGAGAAGTCTTAGCTAAACGACTCATCAAGATGGTTCCTGTCCTGACAGAACGCGGCACCATCGTTTCTGGTAATCCAATCTCTCTGCTAGACCGCATCATGAATGCACCACCTAATACCTGGGGCTATGCTAGGATTGAAGGAAATCAGGGCTTTCTTGGTGCCACACCTGAGCTACTTTTCTGCTCTAAAGATCACCGAGTCGAGACGATGGCACTAGCTGGAACCGCAAAACCTGGGGCACAAGAGGCTTTTCTTGAAGACGTCAAAGAGATCAATGAGCACGAGATCGTCGTCCGCTACCTCCAGGATCAACTCACGCCACTTGGAGAAGTCAACCGTGAGCCGCGGGGCCTTTGCCACACCTCTAAGCTCCTCCATTTCCAGTCCAATCTCACTGTCACCCTCACTGCTGAGGCAGATCCTGACACTCTCGTCCGCGAATTGCATCCCACACCCGCCGTTGGATGCCTACCGCGCGAGGATACTTGGCTGCAGCGCCTCAAAGAATACCGCACTCAGTTACGCGTTCCCAGTTTCTTCGGTGCCCCGTTTGGGTTCGTGGAGCCTGGAGAGTCGCACCTCTGCCACATGATCGTGTCGATCCGCGGGATTTCATGGTTAGGTTCTGAAGCGCAACTACCGTCAGGATGCGGCATCGTCGGCGGCAGTGCTTTTGATCACGAGTGGCGTGAGCTTAGACTAAAACGTGAATCGGTCATCTCCATGCTTGGTTTGTGAGTAGCCCTGCTAGGGCTTTTGCCAGACAAATTTCATTTTAAACAAAACGCATGACTCGTTTTGTTTATCCGGCTCGTAATGACTGCATCGTCCATGGATTATCCCTCATCCCAAGCCAGCATTACTTTACCAGACACGATCGGCATGATCGTGCTTGAAGATTGCTATTTACTGCCGGGATGCTTCCTGCCTCTCTACATCTTTGAGCAGCGCTACCGCGACATGCTGGAGCATGCGCTAAATACTAGTCGGATGTTTTGTGTTGGAACGATTTCAGATGGCAAGCTCCTGAATGTGAGCACCGCAGGCCTAGTCCGTGCTTGTAAAAAGCAGGAAGACGGAACCTCTCACGTCATGCTCTATGGCATGTCTCGCATTAAATTCACAGGTTGGAAACAGCATGAACCTTATCGCATCGCTACGATTGAGGAGATACCGACGCTGACAGATTCTTCTTTAACAGAACTCGAGGTTTTAAAGGCACGGGCCTTAGACCTACTGCCGGCGGCCACCGCTGAGACAGGTGATTCCATGAATTCGCTTCGTCGGGTTCTGGCTGAGATGAAGTGTGCAGATCGTGCCTGTGACATCCTAAGCTACCACTTTGTCAGAGAGTCTGTGCATCTGGAGCAAATCCTCTCCGAGCCAAAGTTGGAAAAGCGCTACAGCATTCTGCTAAATGAGTTAGAACGCCTCCAAACATTGGCCTGATTTCTGATCAAAGCCAGACCATCAAGGCAGACACCAAATCCTTCGTCTGAGAAACGCGAAATTCGTCACCAGCCTGCATGCGCAGCTTACTGCCACCAGGATAGCTAAACTCAAAGACCACCTGTAAATCGCCTGGATGCTGCGTGAGCACCTCATGAATACGATCCAAATCGATCTGACTATGGCGCCGACAATCCAGGCGCAAAAGCAGCGGTTTCGCCGGCGCTGGCGTTGCAACAGGTTTCACGACAACGTTCGTGGCAGAGTTTGGATCACGGGCTTTTTTGGGAGTCAATTCCTTCGCATCGCTCAGGGTCAGTCGATTGCCCTCCGTGCGCTGGTCCTTCATGCAGCGACAGCGAAGACCTAGCACACTACCTACCTTTAAGATTTCTTTGAATTTCTCATACTCTTCACTCCAAGCCATCATCTCGATCTGAGAGGTGAAGTCTTCAAAGGTGAAGGTGGCAAAGGGGCGATTGTCTTTCTTAGAGTACTTCACCTCCATGGTATTGATGATGCCGACGATGAAAACAGTCTGCGGTTTCGCACTGACATCCACCTCGTCAAGCGCCACGATTTTAGTGATCTTGGAAGAGTCAAAATGACCTCGGAAGTTATCCAGAGGATGACCACTCACGTAGAATCCAAGAAGCTCTTTTTCAAAACCAAGGACTTCATCCATGGTCCAAGGTTCCACCTGAACTTGGGCAGTCGCTTTCTTGGGCGGAGCCATGGCAAAATCATCAAACAGACCACCCTGCCCAGCTTTTTTATCCTTCTGCATGGACGCTGCTGAAGCCAGCACCTGCTCTAACTTGGCAAACATGGCCGCACGATCCTGTTGGGTGAAATCAAAGGCACCTGACTTCACCAGCGCTTCCAGCATTTTTTTGTTCACCGAACGCGAGTCCATACGCGCAGCGAAGTCTTCTAATGACTTGAAGGGGCCACTCTTAGTGCGTTCTTCAATAGCCGCCGCCATAGCCCCTTCACCGACGTTTTTAATAGCGCTGAGGCCGTAGCGAATGGCATTCGGTTCATCCTCGGCCAAAGCGCGACCTTCATCTCCCGACTCGGCATTTTGGCGCGTCTTTTTCGCCGTGCGCTCAGGGGAAAATTTCAACAGGGAGCGATTGATGTCTGGTGGCAAAATCACGATGCCCATGCGCTGACATTCACTGACGAAATTGGCAATCTTATCGGTGTTACTAATCTCCAGACTGAGCACGCCGGCCATGAACTCGACTGGGAAATTCGCTTTTAAGTAAGCGGTGCGATACGTGACGATCCCATAGGCAGCCGAATGCGATTTATTGAAGCCGTATTGGGCAAATTTTTCGAGCAAATCGAAAACCGCATTGGCCTGCTTGTCACCGATGTCATTGGTTGCCTTACAGCCTTCGACGAAGGCAAGTCGCTGCCGTGCCATTTCTGCCAGATCCTTCTTACCCATGGCACGGCGTAGTAAGTCAGCCTGTCCCAGACTGAATCCGGCCAGTACGTTGGCAGCCTGCTGCACCTGCTCCTGGTAAACCAAAATCCCGTAAGTTTCTTTGGCGATCTTTTCCAGCAACGGATGCGGATACTCGACCTGCTCCAGCCCTTTTTTACGAGCAATGAAATCGGGAATGAACTGCATGGGCCCTGGTCGATACAGGGCCAAGATAGCGATGATTTCTTCGATCTTATCTGGGCCTAGCTGCTTGCAGGTATTAACCATGCCGCCAGATTCCATCTGGAACACAGCGACCGTTTCGCCCTTTTGCAGCATGTCGAAGGTTTTAACATCATCGAGTGGCACATCACCGGTGTTGAATCCGGGCACTCGTTTTTGCACCCACTGCTCAGCCTCATGAATCACGGTGAGCGTTTTCAGGCCCAAAAAGTCCATCTTCAACATGCCCAACTCAGTGAGCGGCTTCATGGCAAACTGGGAGACAATTTCCCCTTCGTTTCCGCGCGTCAGAGCAATGAAATCATAAAGCGGCCGATCCCCGATAACGACGCCGGCTGCGTGAATCCCAGTGCCACGCGTGATGCCTTCTAAAAAGAGCGCATGCTTCCAGAGTTCTTGAGCATTGCTGTCTTCTTCGATGTATTTTTTTAGGTCTGGGTTCTTATCGATCGCTCCGTCGATATGGATCTTTTTCCCAGTGACCTTGTCCACCTTATCCTCGCCGGCAAGAGTGATATTTAGCTCCGTGGGAATCATCTTGGAAAGACGATCTGCATCCCCATAACTCCAACCCAAAACGCGGCCAACGTCACGCACTACCGACTTCGCCCCCATGGTGCCAAAGGTGATGATGTGGCTGACACTCAAGTCGCCATATTTCTGCCGTACATATTCGATCACTTCGCCACGCCGAGTCTGACAAAAGTCGATATCAATATCCGGTGGGCTAACGCGCTCTGGATTCAAGAAACGCTCAAACACCAGCTCAAAACGAAGCGGATCGATGTCTGTGATGCCAAGCACATAGGCAACCACGGAGCCTGCCGCAGAACCACGACCTGGTCCAACGGGGATGCCATTTTCACGCGCCCAGTTGATGAAATCCCAAACAATCAGGAAGTAACTGGTGAAGTTTTTTTCTGCCAGCAAGGCCAGCTCATAATCCATGCGCTTCCGTAACGCTTCATCATTCAGCGCACGGTCACGGCCATAACGGCGAATCAGGCCTTCCTCACAAAGATGACGCAAATACTCGTTTCGATCCTCGCCTCCTGGCGGCTTGTATTGAGGGTAACGATCAATGCTGGTCGAGTCCAGTCGGATGTCGATATGACAACGCTCTGCAATCTCCAGCGTGTGGTCACAGGCCTCGGGAATCTCACGGAATAGCGCCCGCATTTCCTCTGCCGTCTTGAAGTAAACTTCAGGTGAGTAAGTGACACGATTCACGTCATGCACGTTCGCACCACCACCAATGCAAATCATGATGTCATGACTCTCATGATCATCTCGATCCATGAAATGCACGTCATTCGTTGCCACCGTTTTTAGACCATACTTGGGGGCCCACTCCAAAAGCTGCCTTGTAACCACCCGCTGCTGCTCCATGCCATGATCCATCAGTTCCAAATAAAAATTCTCAGGCCCGAAGATGTCTCGGAATTCCTGCAAACTTTTCTCGGCCTCGTCCTTGCGATCGGTCAGTAAAAGCTCATTAATCTCGCCTTTAAGGCAACCACTCAGACAGATCAGGCCTTTGCTATGTTTACGCAGAAGATCCTTGTCGATACGTGGCACATCCCAGTTGCCGAAAAGGTGTGCTTCAGTGACGATCCGAGACAGATTTTCATATCCCTCGTTGCTCGAGGCCAACAAAGTGAGGTGAGACTCCCGTTTGCGGCCCTGTACATCTTTTTGCTCACGCATGGAGCCCACCGCCAAATTCACCTCACAGCCTAAAATAGACTTAATTTTGGCCTTCTTAGCTGCCATGTAGAAGTCGATCCCGCCATAGAGGTTGCCATGATCTGTGACGGCTACCGCGGGCATTCCCAACTTGCCCGCACGCTTCACAAGGTCATCCAAACGCACCGCGCCGTCGAGGAGCGAGTACTCGGAATGAAGGTGGAGATGTACAAATGAGTCGGCCATGGGGCGGCAAACAGTAAGCAGAAGCACCGCCGGGGCAAGGGTCGGAAATCAACGGACTGTTCAAAAAACAGCTGGAATCACTCCCACCTTGATATCCACGGGGCAAGTTTGGAAATCTGGGACGAGTTGGCCCCACATTTTTCGCACGGCTTGAGCCAGTAAATGCACGTCGCCGCGGGCATCATGTCGTTTGACACCCTGAGAGGATAGGCCTAGCCGGTGCAGAATCGGATCGAGTCCGTGGCCGCTGCGGCCGCCCCATATTTTCCGAGAAAAAGCCCGAGAATCCAGCATCCTCGTCTCGCGGACTGGGAGTCCGTGTCGGGTGCAGTTTTCGGCAATAAAGCGCATGTCAAAACCAGGGCCGTTATGAGCAATCATGATGGCATCATCCCCAATAAACTGGGAAAAGGCCTTCAACGCTTCCACCGGCGTTGGTGCCTGCGCTACTTGGGATTGGGTAATGCCAGTTAACCCTGTGATGAAGCTGGGCACTCGGTGCTGAGGACGAACATAGGTGTCAAAAGTCTCCCCATTCTCCCACGCGCCCAGATTGACCTTCAAGGCAGCGATCTGAATAATCTCATGATGGTAGGGAGAGAGTCCGGTCGTTTCGAGATCGAAGATGATGAGCTTCATGCGCTGCTCTCAAAGCGCTGCTTTCGAGGTCAAGCAAGCCCTGCCTATGAATCGCCGAAAATCTTCTGCGGCAAGCAAAGGCTATGCACGGCTTCTTTGGGGGGAAAACCATCAGAAATACGATAGGCACCGTGAATTAAGTCATCCAAACTGCAGAGGTTTTGATTGCTTGCTTGATTGGTTACGCAAGACTCACATCAAGATCCCCGTTAAACAGGACTCGATCTATCACATCTATGACTCGCACCACATTTGCCCTCTTTGGTGGCTCGCTTCTGACAGCGGCCAGTCTTTCTGCACAATCCGCTGCACCCGCTGAATGGGGCCAGTTTCGCGGGCCTAACCGTGATGGTTCTGCCGCCGCCCCTCAAGTGAGCAACTGGAAAAGCGCCAAAATCAAAACCCTCTGGAAAACCGATACCCCTTCAGGCTTCAGCTCATTCTCGGTCGCTGGCGCCAAGGCTTTCACCATCGTCACTGGCGAAACAGATGGCAATACAGGTGAAGTCCTCGTCTGCCTGGATGTCAAAAATGGCAAGGAACTCTGGTCCAAGCCCCTCACCGTGATTGGTAAATACGATGGTGGTGGTGACGCCGGTGCGAGTGATAACAAAGGCGGCGACGGCCCACGCTCCACCCCTGTTGTAGATGGTGATAAGGTTTATGCCATTGATGCCAATCTTGGTGTCTTTTGCTTTGAAGCCGCCACCGGCAAGCCCGTCTGGAACCGTGACATCATGAAGGAAAATGCTGGCGTGCAGATCAAATGGCAAAATGCTGCCTCGCCCGTCATCGACGGAAATGTGCTCCTCATGTGCGGCGGCGGTGCTGGCCAAGGACTACTTGGTCTCGACAAGACCACCGGCAAAGTTTTGTGGAAAGGTGAAGACGACAAAATGACCCACGCCACACCCGTGATCGCCGATATCCAAGGCGTACATCAGTGCATCTTCTTTACTCAGGTCGGTCTCGTAGCCGTGACGCCTGCCGATGGTAAAATTCTCTGGCGCGGCGATTTCCCCTTCAAAGTCTCCACGGCCGCTAGCCCCGTCGTTTATGAAGACATCGTCTATTGCTCGGCTGGTTACGGTGTGGGCGCTGGTGCCTTCAAAATTAGCAAGAGCGGTAGCGATCTCAAAGCCGAACAAATCTGGCGTCGTGAAAACGAGTGCTTCAATCACTGGAGCACTCCAGTCGTGAAAGACGGCTTTCTTTATGGCATGTTCAGCTTCAAAGAATACGGCGCAGGACCTTTGGCCTGTGTGGATATCAAAACCGGCAAAGATATCTGGAAAGAGGCTGGCTTTGGCCCTGGCCAAGTCATTCTCGCGGGCGACAAAATCATCGCCCTCAGTGACAAAGGTGAAGTCGTCGTCGTCGAAGCCAACTCCGAAAAATACATCGAACTAAAACGCGATGACGTTCTGGATGGTAAAGTCTGGAGCTACCCCGTGCTGGCCTACAATCACCTGTTTGCACGCAGCACTAAGGAAGGTGTCTGCCTTGAGTTTCAATAATCTTAACTGATACCATCTCCAAGGCCCGGCGCTTCGGCTCCGGGCCTTTTTGCGTTCTAATCCATTGATTTTGAGAATTCGGAATCGACAAAACCTTCAAGAATCCGACCGAGCAACAACCTTGTGAAAAATTTCACGAGCGCCTAGCGCGCTC
>CAMBPS010000012.1 GCA_945869675.1 Prosthecobacter debontii
TGGAGAAAAGAGCACGGGAAGCTGCGAGGTGCCTTGCCGCTGGCCATAACTCACGTATTCAATAGGCATGCCGAAGAAGCCCGCGAAGCCGAGTGTCTCAACACGTGCCGACACAGACTCCAGAGAGCGCCGAATGACCTCAGAGCGCACGTCGATGCAAAACACAGCCTGTACCTCAGGGCGAGTCTGTTTCGTCTTCGCACTGCTTTGCGCAGCAACCTTGATCTTGGCGCCAAGTTCACGTTGAAAGCCAATCTCTAGCGCGCTGTGCCAGAGCAGTTTTTTTTGCGTGGTGAGGCTAAGTCCCGATGTTTTGCTGGTAAGACTATCGATCCATTGTTCACGGATACCGACAGATGAAAACTGATTCAGCAGGGCGACTTCAAAGACGAGCCGAACTCCGAGTAGATCCATCAGCGACTCATCGTGCATGCCGTGCATGGCTTTGTCACGCACATGATGCTGCACATAGCTACTCCAGCCGGGCAGCGTCATGAGCAGGCGGTGGAGATAGTCCTCCGCGCTGACAGAGCCAATGCCAAGCATGTAAAGCAGCGCGGGAATGGCTTCGGTAGTGCTATCCGGTAACACGTCGAGAAACTTGCGAAAGCCTTTGAAGCCAAGCATCTCAGGTGTGGCATCAATGGCGGTTGCCTGCTTCCATGCAGCAAAGAGCGGCAGCTTCTTCCACGGCATCCGCCAAGCGGACTGGCCTTCATCAAAATAGGCAGCGCACCATTTCGAGATCTCTTCCGTGACGAGGCCGCTCCAGTTCCGTTGAAACTTGACGGTGGCGACGTCGGCAAGGCTTTGAATACCCATCATCGGCTCAGGTTCCGGTTTCTTCAGCCAGGTAAGCAATTGCGAAGTCGTGATCTCCGACTTCGAACGTGTCACCGCTTCAGCGAGGTCTTGGGAAGTGATGCGACCACTAGTGAACTGCTGGCGGAAGTAGTCGACACTCATGAGCATGCTCTCTCTCGTCACGCGTTGCATGAGGTGTGTGACTTCAGCAAATGGCTTGCCGACGAGTCCGACAAAAGGATTCACGGCGACGAAACTCTGTAGCGGCCAGAGCGGCGGGATACGCAAACAGGCATGACGGGCCAGCTTGAGCCAATTCGCCGGCGTAGGTGCATCTGACTTGGCGGAAGTGATTTCTGTGGTGGCTTCGAGAGTAGTGGTCATCATCGTAATAAAGTTGGCGAAAGCTTGATCAGGCGCTGCGTTTTTGCGTGAGGCGGCTCAAAAGTGTGCTGAGGTAAAAGCCGTTACTGGCATGCACATAAATGCGTGCGAAAGCCGGGCGTGAGGCCCAGGCAGGCAATTGGGACTGGAAGACAAGCACACCAAGAAAGAGCAATGCCACAAGAGTCATGACCGCATACTCCACCCCGCTGCGAGCCGGTGCATAAGCAGGCAAGGCGCTAACCAGTACGTATTCGAAAACGCTGTGCAGTGAAAAGCAGGCCACTGAAGCTGCCGCTGTGATGCCAAGACCGCGCAGGATGAGTCGATGTCTCATGCTACTGCTCCATAGTGTCCAGAGTAGATGTGCCATGGCCATGATGAAGATGGCGACGAGCAACACTTGGCCAGGATTGGTTTGCAGGCGCACTCCAAAGACGATCGCAATGCTGATGCCGCAGACCATGGCCACAGCAAGCGAGCCGAGCACCACCAACGGGTGGGCAGCCGGCCTACCCACCGGCGTCCAGGCAGATCTGGTAAGATTCACCACACTACCACTGGTGAGGAAAGCATGGGCCTTATAGAGCGAGTGCGCTACGAGATGCATCATGGCCAGAGCAAAAGCTCCGAGGCCACATTGCAACATCATGAAGCCCATCTGCGCTACCGTGGACCATGCGAGAGATTTCTTGATGCTCGTCTGCGTCATCATGATCACGGAGGCAAAAAGCGCTGTGAAGGCCCCGAGTAGCGCGAGGGTGTTTAGTGCCAAAGGTGATTGCGTGATCAGCGGACTGAGTCGCACGATGAGAAAGCCACCTGCATTGATGATGCCTGCATGCATGAGCGCGGAGACTGGTGTGGGGGTCTCTAGCGTATCTGGCAGCCAGGAGTGGAAGGGAAACTGAGCTGATTTCAGCATCGCCGCCGCGACGAACAATCCAGCCACGAGTCCCGTGTGTGGTCCAACAGGATTCGCGAACAACTCATGAAACTCCCATGTGCCATGCCCGCTCCACACCAGTAGCAGCGCTGTGATCATGCACGCATCTGCCAGACGGCTGATGATGAATTTCTTCCGAGCAGCGATCATCGCCGCAGGCCTTTCGCGGTAGAAGGTGAGCAGCTGGTGCAGGCTCAGGCTCGTAGCGATCCAAGCAACCGTGAACATGAGTAGATTGCTCGAAATCACCAGCACTAGCACGCTGCAAAGTGTGATGACAAGCCAGCGGGAAAAACGTGCCTGTTCAGGATCACCAGCCAAGTAATTGATGGAGTATCGAGTGACGATGAGGCCGAGAAAACTGACCAGCGTAAGCATCAGCACCGAAAGGGGATCAATCAACAACGCTAGCTTTGCCGGTCCCCATGCCGCAAGCTCGATCCGCATCGACCCAGCCAGCATCACCGCCCCAGCGAGGAAACGGCAGCTGCAAAGAACAACCGTGCTGCCCAGGCCGCCCCTTCCGCTGCTAGCTTTCCTTCTCTCAGCAACATGCAGGCCCCTACCGAGATGAGGAAGAGTATCGGGGTAATCCATTCGGGGGCCGAGAGCAGTTGTGGAGCGATTTGTAGAAACGGATTCATAGGAGTGTGTTTGGCGAGTACGCACTTATATTTTCGCCAAAAATTTAACTTCTTTCCAATTCATGTTTTGTCACATATCGTTCGTTTTGCTAAATGTAAGATCATGGCCTTTTTAAACTATCACCACCTCCGCTACTTCCGTGCCATCGCCACCGAAGGCAGCCTCACCAAGGCGGCGCAAAATCTGAAGCTCTCGCAGTCGGCACTGAGTGTGCAGCTCCGCAGTCTGGAGGAAAACTTGGGGCAGCTCTTGTTTGAGCGAAAGCATAAGGCTCTCGTGCTCACCGAGGCGGGCCGCATCGCGTTGGAGTATGCGGACTCGATCTTCCGCAGTGGTGAAGAGCTCACCGACCTGCTGCAAAACCGCGCCAAACGCAGCCGCGGATTCCTCCGTGTCGGTGCGGCATCAAATCTGTCTCGCAATTTCCAGCTCCGCTTTCTGCGCCCGCTCATCAAGCGTGATGACGTGGAGCTCATCATCCACTCCGGCACGTTACGTGAGCTTCTAGCCCAGCTGCAAACACACACGCTCGATGTCGTGCTCTCCAACACTCATGTGCGGCGTGATGCCGAGACCGGTTGGCACAGCCATTTGCTGGACCAGCAGTCAGTGAGTCTCGTCGGTCACAAGAAACGCGGCATGAAGCCTTTTCGCTTCCCGGAAGATTTACGAACGACTCCTATCGTGCTGCCTAGCCCCGAAAGCAGCCTCCGAGCGTCCTTCGACGTGCTCATGGATCAAACGGGCATTCGTCCTATCATCGCAGCTGAGGTCGATGACATGGCGATGCTCCGTCTCATGGCACGAGAAACCAATGGCGTGACTCTGGTGCCACCGGTGGTCGTCAAAGACGAGCTAGAAAGTGGTGTGCTCGTTGAGCGCCACCAATTCCCGCAGATCAAGGAAAGCTTCTACGCTATCACACCCAGCAGACGATTTCCGAATGCCATTCTGAAGGAACTGATGAAGAAAAAATAAGATCGATTACCTCCATCACTTCGAGCCTCCAACTTCCGTTTATTCATGAATCATGGTTTGTGACGACCATCGGTGCATCCAGTTGAGTGACACTGGATTCCGCCGTCTGGAAGAAGCTGACTTCCCCGCTGGTCACATCATAAAGTCCCCCGATAATGGCAATCTTACCTTCCTCGACAAGCTTGTTCAGCGTGGCGCTGCGCTGGCGGATCGTGCAAATCGTGCGGATGACGTTGCGGCGGGAAATCTCGTTCGTGTACGCAGCTTTTTCACCCTGAGCCCATTGATCAGGCTTCTTCAAGGTCAGGGGATTGATCGACTGCTGAATTTCAATGACAAGACCGTCGAGATTACCACACGGTGTGGCTTCACTGGCTTTTTTCGCAGCGACAAGGAGATCAACAGCCGCATTCACCGCGCCACAGCTTGTATGACCGAGAACGACGACAAGTTTTGAGCCGACGACGGCGCAGGCGTATTCCAAACTGCCAAGTAGCTCTGTTGTGGCGATGTTCCCAGCCACACGGGCACTGAAAATGTCACCCAGTCCAAGATCAAAAACAACCTCTGCTGGAGCACGAGAATCAATACAGCCCAACACTGCGGCCATCGGAAACTGGCCTGAGGCAGTGGCATCAATCTGGCGACTGTAGTCGCGCTCGATTCGCTCGCCATGGAGGAAGCGCTGATTTCCAGCGCGGAGAATCTCTAGCACTGTGGCTGGGCTGAGCGCGCTCTGCACTTCGCGGTTGGAATAGTCGGTGTATTGGATGTGATCTTTGAGTAAATAGTTGTCCTTAAAGCCTGCGAGACTGAGCTTCACACCGTGGGCATTGGCTGTGGTCTTTTTGAAGTCTTCGATCAGGTCCAGGATGTCCGGGTCGATGTAGTCGGTGCTGCGGGCATCCAGCAACACATGACCACCACGCGGAACTTCAAACAGGGCTTTTTCAAGGCTGGCCCTGTTGAGAAAGCTGACCTGATTTGCTAGCTCAATGCGCAACACATCGCCGCCAGAGTGCTTCTCGATGACTTTGTGAACAGGGCGGCGCAGATTGCTGCCCAAGATGAAAGCGATGGCCACACATAGACCAATAACAATGCCAATGAGCAGATCGGTGAAGATGATAGCCACGACCGTGATGATGAAGGGCAAAAACTGTGATTTTCCCGCACACCACATTTGGCGTAAGATCTGCGGACTGGTTAGCTTTAGACCTGTCATGATCAAAATGGCCGCAAGAGCCGCGAGAGGAATCTCATTGAGCCAAGTTGGCATCAATAGAACACAAAGCAGCAACAGAACACCGTGCATGATGGCACTCAGCTTGGTTTTACCGCCGCTGTTGATATTTACCGAAGACCGAATAATCACGCTGGTCATCGGCAGCCCGCCAATGAGGCCAGAAACGACATTACCTATTCCCTGAGCAATGAGTTCACGATTCGGCGGTGAGCGGCGCTGGTCCGGATCAATTTTATCGACGGCTTCCAGATTGAGCAGGGTTTCAAGTGTAGCGACGATGGCGATGGTCATAGCTGCGACATAGACCGCAGGATTGGTAAACTGCGTAAAGTTTGGAAACTTTAAAAAGCCGATGAATGCTCCAAGGTCCTTTGGCACAGGCACTTGGACGAGGTGCGATTCTGCAATCACCCATGCGCTGCCGCTTTGTCGTAGGATGAGATTGATGACAACACCCATAACCACAACCACGAGTGCGGCAGGGACAGGACTATTTTTAAGTAACTTGGAACGATTCCACAACACCAGCAATAAAATGCCAAGAAGACCGACCAGTGCCGCCCCAGGTTGGATGTCAAAAAAAGTGTCGAGTAGCTCGGTAAAAGTATTGCGGTGATCAGGCTGGAAAAAGCTCATTTCACCCTCGGCATCCGCATCATGTCCAAGGACGTGTGGGATTTGTTTCAGGATTAAAATCACCCCGATGGCAGCCAATAACCCTTTGATGACACTGCCAGGAAAAAAAGCCGCGATGAAACCCAATCGCGCAATCCCCATGATGATCTGAATCAGACCAGCAAGCATCACTGCGAGCAGGAAAGTCTCAAAAGCCCCTAATTGCCCGATCTGCGCTGCCACAATGGCCGTGAGTCCTGCAGCAGGACCACTCACACTTTTATGAGAGCCACTCAACCAACCGACGAGAATTCCCCCAATAATGCCCGACAACACACCCGAAAACAGAGGCGCATTCGAAGCCAGCGCGACGCCCAAACACAACGGCAACGCTACTAAAAAGACAACAAGACTAGCCGTGAGGTCTTTCGGAATAGTGACTGAAAGGGGTGCTTTGTTGTGAGGCATGAGAGAGAAGAAAAACTTCTGCTCACTCTGCCTTCGATTGCCGGTTTGGCTAATCAATGATTCAAACAAAAGAGCCACTTGCAAAACCCCAAAAAAGCCAGGATTTGCGATGAATAATTGACAAGAGGAAAGCAGCCCCCTGGGACAAGGTGAAGTGCGAACAAAACCAAGACCATGAAGCTGCTTTCCCGAATCTATTTTGGCGTCCAACGGATGCTTTTGCCAGTGCTCAATGAAGAAATTGGGCCGCTCTCCGACAAAGAGAAGCGTTTTGTGGAGGTCTGTGAGCTTGCTCGACTCGATGCCGTTCTGCGCAACTCTGTCTGGTGTGGCAATGGGCGCAAGCCAGCCTCACGCCTCGCCATCGCTCAGGCCTTCGTGGCCAAAGCACTGTGGAACCTGCCAACCACCCGTGCGCTCATTGACCGCCTCCAGCGCGACACCAGCCTGCGTCGCCTCTGCGGCTGGCACGACGGCCCGAACCAAGTGCCTGATGAGGCCACTTTCTCGCGCGCCTTTGCTGAGTTTACCAAAATGGGACTTGGTCATGCGGTGCATCAAGCCCTCGTCACCACACACGTCGGCGAGGAGATCATCCTTCATTGCTCCACCGACTCGACCGCTATTGAAGCTCGGGAGAAGGCCTTGTCCATCACGCCGCCTGCCACCGAGACTCCCGTCGTGTTGGCCGACGTCCTCTTGGCTCAAGTCATTGGCACCCGTCCAACCAGCACGCCCAAGCAGGCGGCAAGCCCCGCCGTTCTTGAATCCAAGGCAGAGGTCCCAAAGAAGATCAAACGCAAGCGCGGACGCCCACGCAAAGGCGAAGCGCCACCCGAGCAAAATCTCACGCGACTCCAACGCCATCTCACGGGCAGCTACGCGGACAACCTTCTCGACATGCCCGAAGTGTTCTGCACGCACGGCTGCAAGAAGAACGCCAAAGGCCACACTGACCACTGGATCGGCTACAAGCTCCATGCCAGCACAGGCGACGGCGAGATCCCCTTGGCTGTGTATTTGAGTTCCGCGAGCCTGCATGACAGCCAACCCGCCATCATCCTGCAACAACTCGTCGCGCAACGCACCAAGGCCGTCTTTTACGATCTAAAGGACGCCGCGTATGATGCCGCCGCAATCAAAGCCCACAGCCAAACGCTGGGGAGCGTGCCGATCATCGACGATAACAAACGGCGTGGAGCCCAGCCACCGCTACCGATGGAACCCGATCGCGCCGAGCATTACAAGGCGCGCAGTGGCTCCGAGCGCTTCAACTCTGACCTCAAGGACAATCACGGAGGCCGGACGGTGCGCGTGCGCGGAGCCGCCAAAGTCATGACGCACCTCATGTTTGGGGTCGTGGTGATGACGGCAGAAGCGCTCATCCGACTGCTTTAGCCAAACGCCTCAAGACAAACCACATCGCTAGGCCCAAGCGAGGGAAGTCCATGACCAAGCAGCAGCCAAATGACGCCCCAAAGCCCACAAAACAGCTCAAAAGCCCCGGTGCCCTGTCGAATGACAGCACGCGGCGACCATCTCATCAAATTGGAGCCCGGCCGGGCTCCACCCCCCTTTGCTTCGTTGAGGTTTTGCAAGAGGCTCAATACTTCCGAATAATCTCACAGCTGACGAGGAAAGTTTTTCGTTGTTCCGTGCGCTAAGACGCTGTGCATCCGGTTCGCATGGCAAATAAAATAGCCCCATGACGGGATAGGCTAAGAATTCATTCGCATCTTCTATCTTGTAGGGAACATAAACCCTTAAACCGCACCTCCTTTTTAATTCATGAACCTCCGCCGCGATCTCCCAGCCTCTCTTGTTGTCTTTCTTGTCGCTGTGCCGCTGTCGCTCGGCATCGCCTTTGCTTCGGGGGCACCGATCATTGCGGGACTCATTGGTGCGGTAGCTGGCGGGATCGTCACGGGGTTGCTCGCGGGATCGCCGCTTCAGGTTTCGGGGCCAGCGGCGGGCTTGACGGTCGTCGTTGCTGGGTTGGTGCATCAGTTCGGCTGGGAGACGATGTGCTTGATCACGGCCTGTGCAGGCGTGGTGCAGCTTTTGATGGGTTCATTCAAAGTGGCACGCGGAGCGCTGATCATCGCGCCATCGGTGGTGCATGGGATGTTGGCCGGCATCGGCATCTCCATCGCGCTAGCACAGATTCATGTGGTGCTCGGTGGTTCGCCACAAAGCTCACCGGTAGTGAATTTGCTGGGTATTCCGAAGCAGCTCGGCCTCGTGAATATGCAGGCGGCAATTCTTGGTTTCCTGACCATCGCGATCCTCATCGTGTGGAAGAATCTGAAAGCGCCCGCACTTAAAGCCATTCCGGGTCCGCTGGTTGCGGTTCTCATAGGAACGATCGCGTCCATCGTGATGAAAATGGACGTGAAGCGTGTGGATCTGCCAGAAACCTTTGAGCTGACCAAACTCGCCCCGCCGGAGCATTGGGGGCCATTTATCACGGCGGTGCTGACGGTGGCGATCATCGCCAGCATCGAGTCTCTGCTTTGCGCCGTGGCCACAGACAAATTGCACAGCGGTGTGCGCTCGAATTTGGACAAGGAGCTGCGTGCGCAAGGCGTGGGCAATCTTGTCTCCGGCCTGCTTGGTGGACTGCCGATCACCGGTGTGATCGTGCGTTCGTCTGCCAACATCATCGCGGGTGGCGCCAGCCGCTGGTCGGCCATTTTTCATGGTGTGTGGATTCTGCTCTTCGCGTTATTTCTCGGTAGTTTGATCGAAAGCATCCCGCTGGCGGTGCTGGCGGGCCTGCTGGTACATGTGGGCATCAATCTGGTGAACCTCCACCACATCAAAGAGCTGACGAAACATAACGAAATCCTCATTTACTGGGCCACCGTGCTTGGCGTGACCTGCGTGAACTTGCTGGCCGGTGTCGGCATCGGCTTGGGACTGAGCGTCTTCTTCCTGCTGCGCCGACTTTCGAACACCGAGGTGAAAATGGAGCAGCGTGGGAGCAAATGGCATGTGCAGATCGGCGGCACGCTCACTTTTGCTTCAGTGCCTAGGCTGAATGCAGCACTTTCCACCATCCCCGCCGGGCATCCGGTGGACATCGATCTCGCTGTCGATTTCATCGACCACGCAGCTTTTGAGGCGCTGCACGGCTGGCGTGAAAACCACGAGAAAACCGGCGGCCATGTCGATATCGATGAGACGCACGAAGAATGGTTCAGGCCTGCGCAAGCTGGCACGCCTCGTCAGGGCAAATCGCTGCCCGGTGTGAAAGCGTAAGCGGAGCATAGCCCCAGATGGGGGTGCATTATCCCCTCTCAAGGGGATGGGTTTTCGAGGGGTGAAAGTGGTTATTGATGGCAAGTCCTTCACGCCTTTCCCAAAGTAATGTCTCACCCTGCCGAACCCGCCCTCGTTCATCCGACAACAGCCTCGGTGGTGGACTACCGTCCGCATCCGCCAAAGCGGAAGAAGCCGCTGGCGAGCGATCTGCTCATTGCCGAGAAGGCGAAAAAGCCCGCAATCTTCACGCTCGAAAATCTGCGTCGCGATGCACTCGCCGGCACTGTCACCGGTCTGGTCGCGGTGCCACTGACCGTCGGCATCTGTCTGATGTCGGAGTATCCGATTCAGACTGGCTTGCTCACCGTGGTTTTCGCCTGCGTGATCGGCTTCGTTACCTTCCTGTTCAAGCCGGGCAACTACGTCGGCACGCCAGGCGTCGCCGCGGGCCTGGCCCCCGTGCTGGCGTTTTGCGTCCACAAATTCGGCATGGAAAACATGCCCTTCCTCATTTTCTGCACCTCGATCATGCAGGCGGTCGCATGGAAGTACAATCTTCAGCGCTTCGTGATGAAGGTGATTCCGGTTTATTTGGTCGAAGGCCTACTCGCGGGTATCGGACTCAAGACGGCGCTCAAGTTCCTGCCTTATACCTATGGCATTCTGGGCGAGGGTCACGAGTGGATGAGCATGGAGCGGATCAAAATGATGGGGCTCTCGCTCGCCACCCTCATTCTCTTCCTGCATTTGTTCTGAAAGTATAAGGCCAAATTCCCTGCTGTTCCGCATGTCGCCGTCATCACCTTGGGCGTTATCTGCGGTATCTACATGAAGGTGCCGATGCTCCACATTGAGCTTTCAGCCATCAAGCTGGCGATGCCGATTCCAGACTTCAATGTTCTGCCGTCCAAGATGCTGGTCGAGATCATCGCCTATGCATTCATGCTTTGCTTGATCGATGTGATCGAGCAGGTGATGAGCAATGCCGCCATCGAAAAACTTGATCCACTTGGTCGCCCGGCAAACTCCAACAACAGCCTTTTCACAATCTGGCTTGCCAATCTCGGTTCCAGCTTCTTTGGCGGCATGACGAACCTAGACGGACTTCAAGCCTCCGCCACGAATGCCCTGGCCGGTGCCGTCACCAAGGTCTCGAACCTGTTCACCGCGTTGGTGCTTTCGATCTTCCTGATCTCTCCGAACTTACTGACTCACCTGCCCTACTTCGCACTCGCGGTGCTGATGGTTTTTACCGGTTGGAGGATGATCGCCGGATTGGTGCATGTCGCGTCCCACGGGATGTATGCGCTGCTGCTGGCCCTGTTTTGCGGCATCCTGACCTACACCGAGGGCATCATGGAAGCCTTGATCATCGTGCTCGTGGTGCACCTGTTCATCAACTTTGTCATCTTCCGCCACGACCACATCCCGCTGATCGACATCCTGAAAAAATTTACTCATAAATTTGGAGAAGATGTCGATCCGCGCAGCACAGACACCATGCTCGTTCACAAGGACAAGCAGATAGGCGGCCTGCGTTTCAGCACCATCAGCCACAATGCCGCCGAGAAGAAAAATCTGACCGACTTTATCAACGACTGGGCCTTCGGCATCAATAGCCACAGCATGAGCGCCGTCGTCGGCTGCTACGACATGAACGGCCTGCTTTGGGGCACCTTTGCCAAGGAGCTGCGTGAAGGTCATCATAAGATCAAAGGCTACTTCGAGCACCTCTTCGAGCTGGAAGACGTGCATGTGAAATTCGAGACCGGTGAAGTGCGCCAGTACAAGGACATCCATATCCAGTCCGGTAAATACGTCTTCACCTTCAAGCGCAAGAAGGAGCTCATCAGCGTGCCCGCCCGCTACTCCTTCGTCTGCAAAAAGGAAAAGACTGGCTGGTTCATCCTTGAACACCACTCCTCCGAATTTCCCGCCTGATTCCATCTTAGAACAACGCCTTTCCAAAAAAACATCCAACAAAATCAAGTCCCATGATCCCCGCCGTCATCATCCTCATCGTACTCATCATCCTCAGCGCCTCTGTCATCAAACAGGGCCATGTGGGAGTCGTCACCCGCTTTGGCAAATACCAGCGCCTCATGCTGCCCGGCCTCAACTTCAAGCTGCCACTGCTTGAGGGTGTCTATAAAAGCATCTCCACGCAAAACCAGTCCATCGAACTCGAGTTCGAAGCCATCTCGCTCGACCAAGCTTATGTGAACTTCAAATCGCTCATCGTCTACTCCGCGCAGGACGCCGGTGAGGAGACCATCAAGAAGATCGCCTTCCGCTTCATCGACGAAAAGAGCTTCATGCAAACCCTCGTGCGCAGCGTCGAAGGCAGCATCCGCTCCTATGTGGCGAACAAAAAACAGGCTGAAATCCTCGTCCTTCGCTCTGAGATCATCGGTGCCGTGAAGGATCATCTCGAATAAGCGCTCAACAGCTGGGGCTACCACCTTCTCGATCTCCAGATCAACGACATCTCCTTTGATGAAGCCATCATGCGCTCCATGTCGCAGGTCGTTTCCAGCAACAACATGAAGGCTGCCGCCGAAAACGAAGCCCAGGCCCAATACCTCATCAAAACCCGCGCCGCCGAGGCCGAAGCACGCGCCATCCGCGTTAAAGCCGAGGCCGAGAAAGAAGCCTCCGAGCTCAAAGGTGCCGGTAACGCCCGCTTTCGTGAACAAGTCGCCGAAGGTCTCGCTAACGCCGGAAAAACCATGCAGGCAGGCGAAGTGCCTCCCGGCTTCATGCTCTTCACCATGTGGCTCGACGGCATGAAATACATCTCCGAACACGGCAAAGGCAACGTCATGTTCTTCGACGGCTCCAACGAAGGCATGGAACGCGCCATCAAGCAGATGCAGGCCCTCAAAACGCTCGATAAGCGTTCGCTCGAGGATGCTGGCATTAAGCTGATATAAAAACTCGCTTACAGGGCGTTCTGGAAACATCCCCATTCATGAAATCAGCTCTGCTAAATCTTCTTCTTTTCGGCAACCTCGCCATGTCCAGCTTGGCTACCGATCAACATGCCGACAACTACAACCTCTGGCTGAACTACGTCGGCGATCATCCACTGTTTAATTCGCCTTGGGGACTCCACCTCGAGATCCAAAATCGTCGGGAAGACTGGGGGGATGAATGGCAGCAGCTAGTCATTCGTCCCGGTATCAATTACACCATCAGTCCTACGCTGACTGTCAGCGCAGGCTATGGCTACGTCAAAACTTACCCTTATGGTGAATTCCCCTCTCTCCACGAATTCGACGAGCACCGCATCTGGGAGCAAGCCGTTTATAAAATGAATCTCTTCGGGCTTGAATGGCAGCACCGCGTGCGCCTGGAACAGCGCTGGATCGAGGAGCAGACGAAGGTCAGCGGAGAAACCATCAACTGGCGCGGCGAGAACCGCATCCGCTACATGCTACGCACCAGCATCCCACTGACACAGGACAAAAAAACCTACCTTTCACTTTGGGATGAAGTCTTCTTTAACTTTGGGGGTAGCGTCAAAAAGAACAACTTTGACCAAAACCGTGCTTTCATTGGCATTGGCCGTAAGTTGACTCCCTTCACACGTTTAGAAGTGGGTTTCATGGAGCAAACCCTCCAAAAACGCGGTGGTGATAAATGGGAACAAAACCACACCATCAGTCTTTGGCTTCTTTCTAGCGCACCGTTTTTTAGCGGTCAATAAGCTCGGGCATTGCTTTCAGCCTTCCGTTTCTACCAATCGCAGCGGCACCTCAACGACAATGCGAAGCCCACTGGGCTGTACGATTTGGAGATCAAGTGTGCCGCCACATTCACGGGCGCGGGCTCTCATGCCAATGAGTCCTAGACTTGACGACGATTCAAGCCGCTCGGGCGGAAGGCCGCAACCATTGTCCTCGACACTCAGGCGGACTTTGGAAGGTATCTTTTCCAAGATGATCTGAACCTCTGTCGCTTGTGAGTGGCGTGCAATGTTTGTTAATGCCTCTTGGGCAATGCGAAAGAGATGCGTTTCCGTCTCGCTGTGCAGTCGCTCCGTTAGATTGGAGCTGTACTCAAGGATGACCCGCGCTCTCTGAGCAAATTTCTCCGTCAACCAGCGCAGGCCTGCATCCAGACCAAAATCGTCTAGAATCACAGGCCGCAAAAGCTGTGACAGTTCCCGCACATTGGTGATGGATTCATCCACAAGATGCAGGCAGTCTGCCCGTAATGCGTCAAAGTCACGTGTGGCTCCCTTGGTCAAATTGGAGCGTAGTGCTGCGAGGGACTGACCCAATTCGTCATGAAGCTCATGAGAAAAGCGCCGCGCCGTTTCTTCTTGTGTCTGTAGCATGTGCCAAGACACGCGATTGAGTTCCTCCGATTGCCAGTGGATGCGCTTCATGCTCATTCGTGCAAAACCCACCGTGAGCCAAGCGCAGAAACCAGCCAGGATAAAACTTGACCCTAAAAGCAGCGTCGCATCGTCGCCTAAATCCTTGGATTGCTGCTCGATTTCACGCTCCGCTGCGGCTAGGCGTTTAGAACTTGCTTTGATAAGCTGGTTCACCAGATCGACGACATCGTCATGGTGCTTGAACAAAGATTCTAAATTCTCTCTAGGCACAACCGTCTTCATTTCCAGCACGCGGTGAGCCTCTTCCGTGAATGACCTGAAACTAATCTCTAGATCCTGCCAGAGTTTTGGGCCTGCCGCCTCCTGGGCCTCTTGAGACAGCCGTGCCAGCTGCCTGTCACTCTTATCCAAGTCTTCCAATAGCGCAGCCTGGTCTGGCAATTGGGCCTGAACTTGTGCCAGCTGGTGCAGGACCTCTGTCATGGCATTTTCCTCCATCTGTACATCATGTATCAGGCGGGCAATCAACAGCTGATCCCTTGCTAGCTGCGCTACACTCTGCCGAATGCGCTGACTCTGTCTTACCGCAATGAGGCCCGCAGCTCCAAGCAATGCCATCACCAGCACAAAGCCCAACGCTAAGCCGCGTAACACGTTAGCTTGAGTAATGCGAAAGAACGTAAAGGTCATCAGATGTTGGCCTTGCTAGGAGGGGTGAACAACTCAGTCGATCAAGCCATTGCGAACAGAGAACCGGACGAGTTCGCCAATGCTGTGCAAATTCAACTTTTCCATGATGCGCCCGCGGTGAGCTTCGACAGTGTAAACGCTCAAGTTCAGAGTGTTGGCAATGTCTTTATTCGTCTTACTCTCCGCTATCATTTGCAAGACTTCACGCTCACGCGTGGAGAGCAGGTCGATTGGATTCGTGACATGTTTGCGGTAATCATCCAATACGGCATCACTCACTTCTGGACTGAGGTAGCCTTTGCCCTGCGCTACCGCTCGCACGGCCTTCAGGAAGTCTGTCTCGCTGCTATCTTTGAGCAGATAACCCTTGGCCCCAGCCCGCAAGATTTCCCGCACGTAAACGCTGTCCTTATGCATCGAGAGCGCTAAGACGCGTGTCTTCGGTGATACTTTGGTGAGTCGCCGGGTCGCCTCAATACCATTAAGCTCTGGCATTGTCACATCCATCACACAGACATCAGGCTGATGTTCCTCCGCCTTCTCCACGGCTTCACGTCCGTTCGAAACTTCGGCAACGACTTCCATGTCCCATTGAGCGGCCAAAATCATGCGAAACCCTTGCCGAACCACCGCATGGTCGTCTGCTAGCAGGATCGTGGTTGGTTTGGTGGCCATATCATTACTTACGACCCGCTGGTGCCGTATCACTCACGGTTCTAAAACCGCGCGCAAGGGTTGTTTCATTAGCTGATTCAGCAAAGAAACGTGCGGTGAGTAAATCATGACTACTTTTCAGAGCGAAGTGGCCACCGCGAACGACCGGTACTCTCAAGTCAGGGTAGTCAGGATGGGCTGGCCATGCTTCGCCTTTAAACTCACTGGCCGTCCACTCAGAAACGTTTCCTGCCATATCTCTGATTCCATAGGGACTTATATCGGCTGATTGACGGTCTATGGATGCCCATAAATTATAACCATCTTTGGTTCCACCTTTGACTCCATTCGCGTCATAGTCATCTCCAAGATTGGCCTTGTCTTTTGAGGGTTGGTCACCCCATGGAAAGAGCAAGCCTTTATCACCGCGAGCCGCTTTTTCCCATTCCTCTTCCGTTGGCAGGCGTTGGTCTTTCCACTTGGCAAAGGCATAAGCGTCCCACCAATCTACCTGCGTCACAGGCGTGTTCAGACTCATGACTTGGCCATTAAAGGTACTGCCAGCCTTGGCGGCGGCATACGTTTCAGCCCATTTCGGCGGCTGATGACTCATTTTAGTTTTGGGTTGATCTGGATGATTCACATTGACGCTTGGCTGCTTTTTTAAGGCCGCCAAAAACTCTGCATATTGACTGATGGTGACCTCATCACGACTGATCCAAAAGATTGGTAAGTTGCGACGTTCCTTCTTCTGATATTGAAAGGGCCCAGCAGGAATGACCATCATCTCCTGACTTGTTATCGGCGATTTAGCGGTCGTTTTCGGAGTCACTTTACCAATGAAATTACCCAGTCCGAAAACTACAAAAAGGGCCGCTACAGCGATTGCCCAGAGCCACCATGGAGCACCACTTGTTCCCTGTGGTGAAATGTCTTCTTTCTCAATTCGACGCATGATTGAGCGATCACGCATATCATCACGCACTTCATCCAGAGCTTCTAAGATGCCAGTCCAATCCCGAGTTTCTGAAACAAGTGACGCCACTTGACCACGAGCTTTTCCTTCTGCAGCCAATGGGGCAAGCATGCGCATCAAGGCTGCGACTTCTTCTTTCGGATCACGCGTGCGGCTGTCTCCAGGTCGAAATACATTGACGATGCTTGCCTGATTTTCAGCATCGATAAAAATATCACCTTCATTCAAACGACGGTGATTGCAGCCGCGTTCGACCGCATAATCCATCGCCTCAGCAACGCCATAAATGAGCTCCGTGATTTGCCGTTCTGAAAGAGTCTCGCCCGCCTCTAAGATTTCATCCAAGCTGCGTCCACGTGGTAATTCACGCGTGTAAAATAGATACCCGTTCACAGAGCCTGCCTCGTAGAGAGGTGCAATGCGTGGATGTGAAATGGACGCTTTTAGGCGTTCGCGTGCTTTAAAATTCTCGACTAAATCAGGCTGACTGAGTAATTCAGGCCTCATCAAGACTAGGGCTACCGGGCGCTGTACCGTCACTTGGATTGCCCGATAAGTTTCAGATTCATTCTCTAAAGTTAGCCTTTCCAGAACCTGATAATTTCCAAGCATGGTGCCGGGTGCCAAAAAAGCTGGCGGCTCAGCTTTTAAAACCTCTGCCGGCGCAGCACTTTGCAAAGCAGCCTGAGCTTTAATCATAAGCTTCCCGACTGAAAAAGGTGCATCCTGAAGCACTGGCCAGCCCGCGATGCTTACCTCATAACCTTTGAGATCATAACGTGTGGTGAAAAGCACACGCGCTTCTGGGAAGCGAGCTAATGCAGCATCACGTAAGTCAAAGCCGCTATTTTGCGCATCGATGATAGCCTCCGTGATCAGTAGATCGAGAGTCGTCGTCTGTGCCAACCATGCACGAGCTTCGTCGAGGGTTGCCACGGCATTGACATCCCAATCGAGCTGACGACTAAGAGCACTGGCGCGTTCTGCACGAGTGGTTGATTGTGAATCGAGAAAAAGTATGGTCATCTTGGCATGCTGGGCAGGCCGTCAATTCGTTACGGGTGGGAGCAGCGGATTCATGCCACCCAGCACGGTCGGAGCAGAACGTGAACCAAAGTCCAAAAGGTCACGCGGCTCGGCGGAAACATCTTGAAGCTTATGCTGGTAGTAGAGGCGGACCACATAGCCGTGATAAGAACGGCGACCGTGAGCTGCGATCTCACCCGGCGTCAGTGCCGGTAGAAAATAAGTGACATCGAGCGGCTCTTCACCCACACCACTCCAATCCACAGGCAAAGCTCCCCATGTGGAAAGCGGCTCATCGGCGATGGTTTGAGCGATTTTTTCGCCATTCACTCGGTCAAAAAAATACACATCAATATCAACCTGAGAGGGATCGATCACTGCATTGCCCTGACGTAAAATGGGAATTCTCAGGACGACTTTTTCTCCATTACTTACTGACGGATCGCGATTGGCCTGACATGCTCCCAACGACAATAGCTTTGGCGAAAAGTCAGTTGCTGAAGAAACGGTTGTCTCCGATCCCGTCATGGATTGCATTTTTCTTTTGGCTAAATCGCCAAAGCCAGCTGTGCGGACGACATCCATGCTGGCGAGCTGTTTCCACAATGCCGAGGCTTTTTCTGCAAGTCCCATTTGCTCATAGCACTGAGCCGTTTCTGACATGACTTCAGGGGAGGCAGGATATTGCAAATCGGCACGTTTTAGAACCTCTAAAGCACCCTGCATATCTCCCAGCCCGCGCACTTGTTTAGCTAGATCCACCATTTCTGCTAGGGGCATGCTCGAAGCGGAATCGCCCGTTTTGCTTATGGCAGGAGCAGGTTTCGCCACTGCTGGCTGAGACGTAGCCGGAGAGGGTTTTGTAAGAGCTGGCGGTGCGGTGAAACTAGCCGCGGGTATTGGAGCCGTCGGAGCCTGAAAACTACCAATCGGTGGTGGACCAAATCCTGCCGTAGACAGCGTATCCGCCATTGCTGTAGCTGGTGCCACAGCCAACTGACCCACTGGAGGTGGACTGATCGTTATTGGCGAAGCAGTCCAGCCAGGCGATACAGCTGGCACCTGCTCTTTTTGGACCACCGGATCCTCTTGAAATAGCAACCGAGCCATTAAACCCATTTGCAGCAGCATAAGCGCACATAGGATTCCAAGGGCCGTTCGACTCGCACGACCCCGATCAGCGCTAAAAATGGAAAATGGGAAAGCCATGCCGATTGCCGCAGGAAAATCGTATGGTACGGTCCACACTCTCTACTGTCAATGCTCCAAAACTCTTCCAGCCAATCTCGTGCTCAGCTTTTCGCTGCGTCAGAGGAAGATCCAATGAGTAGAAACGCCTGGATTCCCCTTTCTTTAACTCTTTCACCTTCTCAAATGGCCGCTCATTTGGCTGATCGTGAAGGGTTTATTTGGCTCGATAGTGCCACTTCAGAGCCGGGCTGTTGTTCCTTTCTCACGGCTCAACCAAATTTTTTGCTCTCCGGCTACATGGATCAGGATTGGCCTAAAGTAGTCGATGCCCTGGAAAATGGCCAATCTAAGCGGACAACAGGCGGATTGTTCGGTTGGGTCAATTTTGACGGACTCTTCCAGCTTGGTCACTATTCAGCGATTCTAAAGTTTGATCACGCATCCAACACTTGGTTCGAAAATGGTCATTTTGATCTACCCGATTCACATCCCATCTTTCCTAAGCCATGCGCGACATTGCTTCCCTTTGAGCCGCTTGTATCTCGGGAAGAATTTGTGAACCGTGTGAAAGCCGCGCAGCGCTACATTTCGGCGGGGGATATTTATCAGGTTAACCTATCGTATCCTTGGTTAGCTCATTGGCCAAAAGATGTCTCCATGCTTGCTCTCTATCAGCGCCTCAGGGAAATCTCTCCTGCGCCCTATGCTGCATGTTTGAATCTGGCAGAGACGACGATCTTTTCAGCATCGCCTGAACTGTTTCTCAAAATGTCTGGCCGCCACATTACCACACGACCGATCAAAGGAACTCGACCTAGATTCGCCGATGATTTTCATCGAGATGCCCAATCTGCCCGTGATCTTCTTGCCTGCGACAAAGAACGCGCTGAACTACTCATGATTACCGATCTTGAGCGGAATGATCTAGGTCAAGTTTGTGAGTTCGGTAGCGTGCAGACACCCGACCTTTGGCGTGTCGAATGCTTTGCGCAGGTCTATCATCTCGTCTCAACCGTTACAGGCACTTTGCGACCTGAGATCAACCACGCGGCAGCCTTTCGGGCCTGTTTCCCAGGTGGTAGCATCAGTGGTGCCCCGAAAAAACGGGCACTTGAAATCATCACTGAACTGGAAACACATCCACGTGGCCTCTACACCGGCGCCATAGGTTACTTCGGTTTTGATGGAACCAGCCAGTGGAACATTGCCATCCGAACTGCCGTCAAACATCATGATCTTATTAGCTTTCATGTCGGATCTGGCATTGTCGCGGACAGCATTCCTGAGCGTGAATGGGAAGAGACGCTTCACAAAGCATCAGGCCTTTTAAAAGCATGGTCCTAATGGCTAGCACTTGCGTTTCCTGCCATCTCGCTCAGGGTTACTTCTCATCATGAAAAGCCTCATCACTCTCGCTCTTATTGCAGCCTCTACTTTTGTGATCGTTTCCTGCAAAAGCCCTAAAGGTAATATGCCTGCTTATGGCTTCCAGACTTCCCGTCCGACTCCTTTGCAGTAACAAACACGTCTGATGGTCTAACCAACTCGTCTGATTTACTTTTAAGCTGCCTAAGTTTTTCAACGGATGACTAATATGAACAAAGACTGTCCATTGTGCATTTTTCGAGGGTTTTGTGACCGCTAAAGCCGCTATATCTCTTGGAAAGACGGGGCCAATCGGTATCTTAGCCCAAGCTCAGATGCCTGGACGGCCACCCGCGTCTAGACTCTGACTAACCTCAGCAAAGGCGGCGACTAAAGCCTGCCATTGAGCAGACGTCGTTTCCCAACCGCCGCTGACACGAACAACTCGGCCAAGCTCCTCCCAACTCGCGCCCAGAGCCTGCACAACCACCGATGATCCTTCTTTACCACTGCTGCAGGCAGATCCGGTCGAGATGGCAAAACCCAGACGAGAGAGCCGTGTTAGCCATTTTAAATTGTCGTGCTGTGGCATCACCATGAGAACGGTGTTCCATAATCTCGGCGCAGCTTGACTGATCACTCTTAAACCCACGAATTGGGTCTGCATTTGCTCGATGAATGCATCACGCATGATCGTCTGTTTCGCAGCAACCTCGGCGATTTTTGGCATCACGGATTCCAAGGCTGTCACCATTGCTTCAATACCTGGGTAATTTTCCGTTCCAGCGCGACGGTTCTGTTCCTGCGGTCCACCATGAAACAGCGGAAAAGCTTCATCCGCATGGGCAACGACAAGAAAGCCTACACCTTTGGAGCCGCCAAATTTATGCGCACTTCCGGTGATGTAATCACAAGCCCCGAGGGCGGTGCTCTCCAATTTCCCAATCCACTGCGCTGCATCTGTGTGAAAGCGAACCTCCGCTTGGCGACAAACTTTGAGGAGGTCTTGCCAGGGTTGCAAAACGCCGCTTTCGTTATTGGCAGCCATAATTGAAACCAACGCTGGCTGATGGCATGCCAATAATTTTTCGAGCGCCTCGACTTCAACCACCCCGTTTTCATTGACTGGGATCTCAAGAACGCGGTGCCGCCCCAGCCAGGCACGTGCCGCTTCGCGAACACAGGGATGCTCAATCGCCGAAATCGCTACGCAAGCATCAGGTTCCAAGCATTTGGCTAGACCAGAAAATAAAGTGTTATTTGACTCCGTGGCGCCAGACGTGAAAACCACTCGTTCGGACTCTACCCCCAGTAGATCGCCCAATCTCTCTCTGGCAGCTTCCAAAGCCTGAGACGTCAGACCCGCCTCCCGATAAAGGCTTGATGGATTTTGCCAATGCTCATCACTTGCCTTTAACCAAGCTTCACGTGCGGCAGTGTGAACCGGACTTGTCGCGTTATAATCAAAGTAAGAAGCCATCCAAATCAAAAATGCGGTGCTGAGATGGTTCCTTCTTCGATCTCCAGCTTCTTCCGCCGAACGATGGCATCTGCCATGTCGAGAATCATCTCTTCAAGCAGTAATCTCAAATGACTGCCAGGGCGATAATCCGCTGGGGCGATGTGTTTGACGCGATCTGCTAGGGCATTTAGCTGGTAAGATTTGCGGAAGCTCGAGCGGTTCATTTCTTCAGGATTATAGACGGCGATGGCATGACCGCCGTAACGTTTCATCAAGGTGAAACAAGGCACGTCCGTGGGGCCATCACCCACATAAATCATGTTTTGAAAGGGAATCGGCCGTAGGTCCGGTTCCATGTGATCGTTCACATCTTCATGAGGTTCTAACAGGCCTTTATGGATACGGAAGAGGTACTGTGTCTTCGTCGTATGACTGATCACCCGCTTGGGGAAGCTGATCCGACCATCCTGATCTTGGCCGAACTCACAGCCAAAGATGCGTTTCACGTAAGGTGCTAAGGAACTGCCATCCAGCAAGATCTTCAGGCCCGAAGAAACAATGTAGTGTTCGATCTTGATACCGAGAGTGCGATGCTGATGACTCAGCGTATGATTGAGTTCTTCAAATACTTCTGGCACGCCTTTAAAATACCTCAATTGAGCTCCCAGCTTGCGCAGTTCATCATTCGTAGGGCGATCCATGCTCAGGTAATCCAGCATGCATTTGAGATAGGCTAGCTCGCCATCATACCCTTCCTTATCGACCAGCTCGCGGCTCTTTTTCCAAAACTGGGTCGGATTGATGCCAAAGTGCGGAAAGAGCGTCTCATCCTGCATGTACGTCGGACTCAGGGTCTGATCATAGTCATAAATGACGGCGATGGTGGTCTGGGCGGCGGACATAGTTGAAAAGCTGACGGTTAACAAATCTAGTCCATCAAGTAGCGCAACTTTTCGAGAATAACAGAATGAAAAGGCGGGCGTTTTTAACCTTTTGTAAGATGTGCGAGAGCCTGCGTGAGATCTGACTCGGCGAAGTGATAGCCTAAATCGGTAGCAAGTCGAGGATAGGCCCTCTGGCTACCCAGCAGCATCTCTTGAGCCAGACCGCGCGCCACCCATCTGAGAGCAAAGGCAGGAACATGCAGGAAAGCGGGTCGCTTTAACTGAACCGCTAGTTGCCGCGTCAAATCGGCATTCCTCACCGGATGGGGAGCGCAAAGATTCATGGGGCCGGATACGCTGTCGTTTTCGATAGCCCATAAGATCAGAGAGACCTGATCCTGTTCATGAATCCAAGACATCCATTGCTTTCCTGAGCCAAAGTTTCCTCCAAGACCCAGACTAAAGGCTGTCTTCATCAGTGGAAAAGCACCGCCGTGCTTACCTAAAACAACCCCTGTGCGCAGCAAAACCAAGCGAATACCAAGATCACTTGCTCCGCGCGCCGCGGCTTCCCATTCACGACAAAGATCCGCCAAAAAACCATGACCTGCAGCACTGTTTTCCTCCAGGATTTCATCGCCGCGGTCCCCGTAAAAACCAATGCCTGAAGCACACAGTAGCACGCTCGGACGATTGGCTGGCTGCCAAGTGCGGAGTTCTTCGACAAGTTTTTTCGTCAGTTCGACGCGACTTTTCCAAATCCGCTCTCGCTTCGCTGCTGTCCAAAGTCCCAAAAGAGATTCACCGGCTAAATGCACTAAGGCGTCTAACTGAGTCTCTGGCAGCAGTTGAATGGCTGATGAGGTCAGTGAACGCGTCACTGAACTCGACTGTCGTGATGAGCCGCTGCGTGAGTAGCCAATCACCTCATGACCTGAATCTAAAGCAAGAGAGCCTAATCCCTGACCAATCATTCCACTGGCACCGGTGATTCCTATTTTCATGTGAATAAAACGTCTGAGCGCTCTATCCAGTCACGAATATCTTAAACCATGCGCGGTTTGATCAAAGTCTCCAAGCGGTTCACACCGCGACGAATCCGCGCTTTGACTGTGCCGAGAGGCTCGTTGAGTTGTTCGGCGACTTCGGCTTGTGTGAGTCCACTGAAATAGGCAAGTTTGATGGCTTCACGCTGGTCAGGATTAAGCTTAGCCACGGCACGCATGACAAGGCCGTCTCTTTCTTTGACTTCCAAGGCTTCCAGACCCGATTCGTCGAACTCAGGTTGTACACCTTTGCTTTCTGTCTCAAAATCATCATTGAGACGGGAACGACGTTGCTTAGATCGGATTTTATCAATGGCACGGTTGCGAGCCATCGTGGTTAACCAAGTCAACGGTTTGCCCTTCCGTGGTTCGTAAAGATGAGCTTTGTTCCAAAGCTGAACGAGAACTTCCTGCATCACATCCTCGGTGTCGTGATGATCATTAAGCACGTTGGAAATTGAGGCAAAAATCAGGCCTGAATACCTTTTGTAGAAGGTTTGGTAAGCTGCTGTGTCTCTCTCAGCAATGAGCTGAATTAAGCGCATGTCTTCCTGCACTTGGACGTCTATAAAGATTTCATTAGGGCTCTGAGTCATGACGTTAGGTTTAGCTATAAGTTCAACAAACTTATCAGTGAATGACAAAACAATCGCGAAACAGAGAGATTTGTCAAAGTTTTTGTCTCACTTATTTTGAAAAGTAGTTCCTTTGTCGAATTTTTTGCCTCTTTGTCTAGATATTTCAACCACTCTCTAGATTCGTTAGAACGCTACCCAGCAACAACTAAGCCAGGAAACTTTCCAGCAAAGCTTCAAGCTTTGAGGTATCTGGAAGTGTCCATGTTGACGTGACCTTTTGAGGATTCTCACTTTCTATCCGGATCGTCACTGGCACACCGGCATTGATTGCCATCTCAATATCACGATCGGCATCTCCTACCAGAAGACTGCGACTAAGATCCAAAAGGTGATCGGCAGCCGCACGCAAAATCATGTCTGCGCTTGGTTTCCGGCACAAACAATCTGGGTCTGTCTTTAAACAGGTGCAGGCATAAATGCCATCAAATTGAGCGCCCTGCTTTTGCAACTCTGCCTGCATGTTAGCATGGATTGTATCAAGGTCTTGCTGAGACATGAGACCTTTACCCACGCCCTGTTGACTCGTCGCTAAAATAGTCGCATAGCCACGATCGCGACAGAGACGCAGTGCATCGATGATGCCCGCTGAAAAATGAAAGTCTTCCCAACGCAGCACATAACCAGCGCCAGGAGAGACGTTCACCACGCCATCTCGATCAAAGATCACGGCTGGCCGACTCATGATTGAACGAGCGTTTTGGCGTAAACGGTGTGGCCTGAGATGCACACGTTGTCTCCAATCGGCATGATTTTCACATGATCCAAGGATACGGATTCAGCCATTGGCAGACCGCCAAGGCTTATCAAACCGGCACCACAGAGAAGCGGTGCGATGTACCAATGGACTTCATCGACACAACGATGTCTAAAAGCCTGTCCAAGAACATCTGAACCCCCTTCGACCAATACATTCAACACTCCATGCCTGCCTAATTCGAGAAGCACTTCCGGAAACTCAAGATTTCGAAACACCCGGGTGCGACTTTGATGGTCATCCGTAAAAACATGGGAAGTCTCCGGTAAATCACCGCTGCGGGAAAGAATCACCCGAAGCGGCTGTTCCTTATCGGCCACAGCACCATCGCGCAGGGTTAATTTAGGATTGTCTTGCCGGACGGTCGCGGCACCGACGATGATCGCATCCACTCTTGATCGAAGTCTGAGAGCATGAGCGCGCGCTGCCTCACTGGTCAACCACTGTCCCTCACCTAGAGGACGTGTGATTCGGCCATCAAGGCTTTGACCCACTTTGGCAATCACGTAGGGCATCTTCGTCGTCACCCACTTGGCAAACGGACGAATCAATTCCCGGCAATCAGCCTCGAGAACACCGGTGGTCACTGAGATACCGGCAGAACTTAAGATCTCCTGCGCGCGACCTAAGTGGGAGGGATTCGGGTCCTGAGCACTCCAAACCACTCGCTTGATCCCGCAGGCCTTGATCGCCTCGGTACAGGGCCCCGTACGACCTTGAGTGCAGCACGGTTCCAAAGTGACAAACAAGGTCGCCCCGGGAAGTAACTTTGGATTAAAAGTCTGAGCATCTTTAATCGCTTCGATCTCAGCATGAGGCTGACCCGCCTTTCGATGGTAGCCCTGACCAATGATTTTTCCTTGTGAAACGAGAACAGCTCCCACAGGAGGATTAGGACTGGTCATGCCCACTCCGCGCTTGGCATGATCCAGCGCGAGGTTCATCCAGCGTGAGTCGGGTTCTTGATTGGCTATCATTAAACTAGGACTCCTATTAGATGGTTGATACTGAGCCTACAAGCTCCCATTTGAATAATTTGCATCACATCTTTCGAAAGTTTCAGCTTCAGGAAACGTCTCATCCTTCCCATGAAGTCACTCTTATTATCTCTCCTCGCCATCGCAAGCCTTTCTGCTGCTGCTGATACTTCCGTGCAAACGATCCCACTGAAGGATATCGACGGTAAAGATACCACCCTCAAAGCCTATGAGGGTAAAGTGGTCCTCGTCGTCAATGTAGCTTCACGCTGTGGTTTGACCAAGCAATACAAAGAACTGCAAGCTCTGCATGAAAAGTTTAAAGACCAAGGTTTCACTGTCCTGGGTTTCCCCTGCAATGACTTTGGTGCTCAGGAACCAGGCAGTAATGAGGAGATCAAAGTCTTCTGCACCGAGAAGTACAACGTCAGTTTCCCGATGTTTGATAAACTCCACGTCAAAGGTGCTGAGCAACACCCACTCTACACGGCCCTCACTGGCAAAGAAGGCGCCTTCCCTGGTGACGTGAAATGGAACTTTGGAAAATTCCTCATTGGCAAGGATGGCAAGCCCCTGCAACGCTTCGAACCCAAGACCACGCCTGATGACATAACCGTGGTCAGTGCGATTGAAAAAGCCCTTGCTGCTAAATAAACCTTTCTCCCTTGCTCTAGGCCGTGGCATTCATGTCACGGCCTTTTTTATTCTTATGATCGTCTCTGGAGAACACTACCGCACCATCTGGATGCCAGATGCCCACACGATTCGCATCATTGATCAACGCCGCTTACCCTGGAGCTTTGATTTGATCGATCTACACTCCGTGGCAGATGTCGCAAACGCCATCCAAGACATGGCCGTCCGTGGAGCAGGACTCATCGGTGCCACCGCTGGTTATGGAATGGCTTTGGCTGCGGACGAGGCCAAGACCATGCGGGAGTTGGAAACTTTGGCAAATAACCTTACCAGAACCCGTCCGACAGCTGTCAATCTCAACTGGGCTGTGCAGCGACAGCTAACATCCATTCGTTCTAGCGACTTCGATGATCGTGTGGCTATCGCCCGAGTCGAAGCTGAAATGATTGCCAATGAGGATGCTGCGGCTTGTCAGTCTATCGGCCAACATGGCCTCCGTCTAATCCAAAACATGGCTGCAAAAAAACCAGGACAAGTCGTTAACATCCTCACGCATTGCAATGCTGGTTGGCTCGCCTTTGTCGATCATGGCTCAGCCACGGCTCCAATCTATGCTGCCTTTGACGCAGGCATCCCCATTCATGTATGGGTGGATGAAACACGACCGCGAAATCAAGGTGCGCGTCTCACGGCTTGGGAACTCTCCCAGCAAGGTGTGCCACACACTGTCATTGCAGACAATACAGGTGGACATCTAATGCAACAAGGTCTTGTCGATTTAGTCATCACTGGGGCTGACCGCGTGACACGCTGCGGGGATGTAGCGAACAAAATCGGAACTTATTTAAAAAGCCTTGGCCGCCAAAGATAACAACATTCCATTTTATGTAGCACTGCCCTCCTCCACCTTTGATGTAAGCTTACGAGAGGGTGTCCGCGAGATTCCGATCGAGCAGCGTAGCGGCGATGAGGTCACCCACATGGAGGGCCTGAATAAAAACGGCCAATTAGAGACAGTTCAAATCGTCCCCGGCACTTCTAAGGCGGCCAATTATGGCTTTGATGTCACCCCATCTCGTTTGATAACTGGATTCATGACTGAAAAGGGAATGTGTGCTGCCAACGAGCAGTCCATCCTCTATCTGCATCCCGATTTGGTCCACGCGGCGTAACTTTTCATTATGAACCGCATCCTTTGGATAATTCCTGGCCTCATCGTGCTAGCTGCGGGCTTTTTCTTTGTCTCAAACTCCCGAGCTGCGACGCCGACAGCGGCATATAAAACGATCAAAACGGAGGGTGACTTTGAGCTACGCGCCTACGAAACGCTGCACTTGGCTAAAGTAACCCTACCGACCAGTGACAAACGCTCTAAAAACATGGATGGCAGCTTCATGAAGCTCTTTCGCTTCATCGATGGACAGAACGAGCGGGAAGAGAAAATTTCCATGACCACGCCTGTGATTGTTGAACGCGGAGAAAAAGAATCTTCCATGAGCTTCGTCATGCCAGAAACCAGCGTAGCCAAAGGACTGCCGACACCCAAAGGCGAGGTGAAATTGGCTCAAATGCCACCTGTCAAAATCGCCGTCCTACGCTTTGCCGGCGTCAGCAATAGCCAGAAAGAGGCTGAAAAACTAACGGCCTTACTAACATGGATGACGAAGGAAAAGCTAACCCCAGAACTGACACCACTTTTTGCGTTTTATGATCCGCCCTGGACACTGGGCTTCATGCGCCGAAATGAAGTGCTGTTACGCGTGAAGGAAAAATGAGACTTCCCTGACGTAGAAAGAGCATGCGGATCTTCTTTCTCTTTCTCATCCCCATCTCCTTACTCAGCCAAGCGCCGGATTTTAATCCCGTCCCACATGTGCAAGCGGTGCCACTACCGCACCACGTCACTTCATTTCAACTCGACGGCAGAGAACTGACGGCTCTCCATTTTGATCCTTTGGACATGCGTCCTTTTTGGTATCCGATTCTTGGCTCCAAAGAGATGGGCCTCACTCGCATGGGGCATCCGCATGATCCTTTGACTCATAGCCACCACAACAGTGTATGGATCTCTCATAACAGCGTCAATGGACTCGATTTCTGGGGTGATCAGGCTAAACATCAGGGCCGTATTATTCCTGTCGAAGTTTCTCATGAAGGATATGAAGATGGAGATTCTTTTGCGTCCATGCGCATGGTGAATCACTGGGTCAATGCAGCCGATCAATCCATTCAACTTCGCGAAATCCGTCGCACCGAAATTCGTCCCATCGATGGGGCAAAAAGTTGGTTCATGCTCATCGACCTCGAATTAGCACCCCAAAAGGGCAAAACGGCCACCTTCGGCGCTACCGGATTTGGTTTGGTAGCCGTCCGGGTGGCAAAAAGCATTGGCGTCCATGACGGCGGTGGGCGCATTCTGAATTCCGAAGGGCAGATCAATGAGGAGCAAGTCTTTCGCAAACCAGCACGCTGGTGTGACTACAGTGGACGAATCTCCAACGCGGTAGATGGGCTGGCTGGCATCACTCTCATGAATCATCCCGTGAATCCGCACAACCCCACCGCTTTTCACGTGAGAAACGATGGTTGGATGGGCTGCTGCCTCAGTCTAGACACCCCGGTGGAAGTGACAGAATCCCAAAAGCTGAGAGTTCGCTATGCTTTGTGGGTGCATGATGGGATCCCAAAGCAAGAGGAGATCGAGCATCAATGGCAAGCCTTTGTCTCTTTACCCGTGACTGATCTAACTGCCAAAAAATAGCCTACTCCATTTTGGTCATAGCGCTCAAGGTCACTTTCTGGCATATTTTGCCTCAAACTCATGCTTTTCCGTTGGATCTACCTGTTTCTAGTTACCGCCAGTTGCCTCCATGCGCAGCTCCTCGTCGGTGGCAAAACATTCGTACGATCTCCCAATGAACTCGGCACTCAGGGTGAATGGGTAGTCTATGAAAAGAATGCGCCTCAAGATGAAGCCAATAGACGCTGGCTAACCAAGCGAGTGCTTGTCGAGCTTTCGGGTGTCTCCATCCAGAAACTGACCCAGCAACCAGGCGTGACGAAAGCTGAAGCTCGTGGAGCTTATGCGGTCGTCACCTTTGCGGGTGATCCAGCTATCGCCATCAGTGGGGCTAAACAGCTGCGGCGCTTAGCAGGCGTAAGTGCGGCTGAACCCATGTTAGCCAGGCAGTTACAACCCCGTTTTATCCCCAATGATCCCCTCTTTGCCTACAACGCAGCCAATCCTGGCTACCAGTGGCATCTGAACAATACAGGACAAAATGGGGCCATCAGTGGGATCGATCTCAATGTCGTGCCGACATGGGATAACTACAAGGGAAGGGGCATTCGCATCGGCATCCTCGATGATGGTCTGGAAGTGTCTCATCCCGATCTCGCAGTCAATGTGGACACGGTCAATGATCGCGACTTCAATGATCTGGACAACGATCCCACGCCAACTTCGGGCGACTCCCATGGCACCGCCTGCGCTGGAGTCGCTGCTGCAAAAGGCAATAATAATCTCGGCGTCAGTGGCGTAGCACCGGAGGCCCTACTGGTTGGCATGAGACTCATCGCCGCACCCACCACGGACGATGTCGAAGCCGACGCATTTGCCTTCAAAAAGGACCTCATTGAGATCAAAAGCAACAGTTGGGGTCCGTCTGACAATGCCTATGGTGCCAGTGGTCCTGGCCCACTTAGCCAAGCCGCACTGATCAATGCCGCCACAACTGGCCGCGACGGAAAGGGCACTGTTTTTATCTGGGCTGGTGGCAATGGGAATGCCAGTGGCGATGATAGCAATTACGATGGCTGGGCAGCCTCTCCTTATGGCATCGCCGTTGGTGCCATCGGCGACGATGGAGAATCGGTCTGGTATGGGGAACCCGGCGCAAACATCCTCGTCTGTGCCCCCTCCAATGGTGGTAAACAAAACATCACCACCACCGACCGCTCCGGCGCCACAGGCTACTCCAGCGGAGATTACACCAGCACCTTTGGCGGCACCTCCTCAGCAACACCCGCCGTCGCTGGCGTGGTGGCTCTCATGTTAGAAGCCAACCCCAATTTAACCTATCGTGATGTTCAGGAGATCCTCATGCGCACCGCCACTAGAAATGATCCCAACAACGGTGGCTGGGTCACCAATGGAGCAGGGTTTGATTTTCATCACCAGTATGGCTCAGGCTTAGTGAATGCGAACGCTGCCACCAGTCTAGCAGCGACTTGGACTAATCTCGACCCAAAACAAACACGCACCAACATCGCTACTGGTCTGCCCTTGTCCATTCCAGACGGTGGCAATGCTGGACTCACACAGACTTTTACCGTCGGCAATACAGATAATCTCCGCCTAGAGCATGTAACCGTCAGTGTGAAAGCCACCCATCCCTATCGTGGACAATTGGAATGGTGGCTCACTTCTCCAAGTGGCGTGCGCAGTCGCTTAGCACGTTCACGCGGCAATGACACTGGGGCCAATCTCGACTGGACCTTTATGAGCACGCACTTTTGGGGAGAACGCTCGGAAGGTGACTGGAAACTACAAGTCTATGATACCAATCTAGCTGATACAGGCACACTGGATGAGGCAACGATTACCTTTTATGGCACGCCAGCCACGGGTGGACTACCAGCACCAATCATCACCTCAGATCTCATCATCGTGGGTCGTGAAGGAGCTAGCATGGATTACCAGATCACGGCCTCCAATTTTCCGACCAGCTTTGGAGCCATCAATCTGCCCCCAGGCATCAGCATCAATACCAGCACGGGGCGTATCACTGGCCTACCCGCACTCACAGCCGCGGCCAACCCGCGCTTTGATGGTTACATTTTAGCCACCAATGCCACCAGTACCACCTTGGAAAATGCCATCTTTTACATTCTCCCTGCGGACCCCGATCTATCCACGGCGGTGGAACAACCCAGCAATTTAAAGATCGTTCCTTTTGGTTATGGCGACTGGTTTCTTCAAACCGTGACCCATCATGACGGCACGGACGCCGCACAAAGCGGAGCCGTAAATCATGACGAGTACTCGGGGATCGAATTCACCGTCGTGGGCCCCACCCGCATGACTTATCAATGGAAAGTCTCGTCTGAGCAAAACTACGATTATCTTGTGCTGACGGTGGACGGCTATGTGAAGGCTTACATCACCGGTGAAGTGGATTGGACCCAAGTCACACAAGACATCGGCCCAGGCACTCACAACGTCGATATTTACTACCTCAAGGATGAAGCCACCGTCAGTGGCCAAGACACCGGCTGGGTGGACGAGCTAGTTTTGACGCCCATCACAACGGCCCCTGTCGTCGCGGCTGCCACGATTACCGCGTATGAAAACACGGCGCTTCGACATCAAATCGTGGCTACCAACGCACCGACTAGCTATAGCGCCACGGGGCTGCCTACAGGCCTGATTCTGTCCAACAGCACTGGACTGATCTATGGCAGCACCAATCAGGTAGGCACCTTTCCAATTACAGTCGAAGCAACCAATGATTTTGGTTCTGGAAGCGCGACGTTGACGCTCGTTGTCAGAAGCCTCTCGGAAGGCCTAGCCGCTGCCATAGACGCACCGTCTTTACTGATCAACACCACAGGGGACTTGTCCTGGGGACCCCAATTTCTCTACTCCCATGATGGTAGTGATGCCGCTCGTAGTGGTGCCATTCAGGACCTTCAAAAAAGTGAAATGAGCACAAGCGTGGTCGGTCCTGCCAAAATCAGTTTTTACTGGGGTATCTCATCTGAAGCTGACTATGATTATCTGCGCTTTTACATCGACGGCGTCGAACAAGAAGCCATCAGTGGCGAGGTCGGTTGGACTCTCCGCGAGCACGCGATCCCTGCTGGCACTCACACGTTGAAGTGGGCTTACATTAAAGATGACTTTGTCCGGTCAGGTCTAGACTCAGGGTTTGTCGATGAATTTACGTTAAATCTAGATGAAGATGGAGATGGCATCTGGGCCGATGAGGAAGCGGCCTTTGGCACCAGTGACTCAAATGCTGGAGAGAAGCCTTTTACCCACATGACCTCCGTGACTCCAACTGGAACCACGATCGAGTTTCCTTCGATGATCGGAAATCAGTATCGTGTCCAGCACAGCGCTGACCTGCAAACTTGGATCTCTGTGCCGATCACTGCGACGAGCACACTTACCTCTTGGTCAGACACGACGAGTGGTTCCGCAGAACGAAGATTTTACCGAGTGGTGACTCCTTAATCGCTGAACTAATCCAGCGTCCACTCAACGGCGACGGTTTGCTCACGACCATTGCGATCATGATACTTCACATGGCCATTTTTTGCGCCATATTCGTGGACGCATTTGGTCACTTTCACGTCAAAGGCACAATATTCAGCGATCTCGGCCATCTTACCCTGCTGCCACCAGCGGATCGCTTCAAGACCGTCAGCGGTTTTTCCAGTGCCCAGACTGGCTGCTGCAACGGCTTCCAGCTTGATGCGATGTCCCAGCTTTTTTTCTAAATCGACCAACAAGTCTAGGCTGCGCACTTGATCTCTAAAATCAAAGATCGTGTGACCCATGACCACTTCGTAATCGAAGCTGATGTGATTAAATCCAACGACAAGATCCGCCCTCACGAGCTGATTAATCAGGTCATTGGTTTCTTCTTCTTCGTAGATGCGATACTCTCCCAGCCTTGTGCTGTAAGTCACAGCGACAGAGATACCCATCTGGTGCTTATTTCCCCAGCCGCCCACGTCGTTCGCGGTGCGGCGGGTTTCAAGATCAAAGTAAACGATGTCCCGGGCCATGCGGTGCTCAGAGACGATAAACGATGCGGGCTTTGTCCATGTCGTAAGGCGACATTTCAATCTTCACATTGTCACCAATAACCAGACGAATGAAGCGCTTGCGCATTTTCCCAGAGATGTGTGCCAGAACTTCGTGACCATTCTTAAGTTTCACTCGGAACATCGTTCCTGCAAGCACGGCAGAAACGGTGCCTTCTAACTCAATGGCTTCTTCCTTTTGCTTGGTATCGTCTTCTACGGGCTCAGGACGGCGTGGGGGTGCAGAATAACCACGACCGCGACCACGGCCACGACCATTGCCAAAGCTACCGCCTGGACGCGAGGGACCATTGGAAGGACCATTGGAGCGCCCTGGACCACCATTGGCCAAATTCCCAGTGCCACCTGAGGAAGTGCGGGCAGGACCGCCATTCGCTAGATTCCCAGTCCCACCAGAGCTTGAACGGCCTGGACCACCATTGGCTAAATTGCCTGTGCCGCCTGAAGATGGGCGCGGTGGACCACCCGTCGAGGGGCGTGGAGGTCCGCCTGTTGAAGGACGCGGTGGACCGCCGGTCGATGCAGAGCCTGCCTGGCCAGTGCCGCCAGTGCCGCCAGTTGCTGGTCCACGATGCGGACCCGGGCGTGGGTTATTACCTTTGTAGTTGGGAGATGCCATGTTGACCCTCAAAGTGCTAGAGACCTAGACAATAACAACCTCAAATTTTAACCACTCTCGACGGTTTCAAATGAAAAAACTACTGGCACACTGCTACGGGTGCATTACTGTCCTCCCCTCAAGTTGGTGGTCGTAGCTCAATGGTAGAGCTCCAGATTGTGATTCTGGTTGTTGCGGGTTCGAGCCCCGTCGATCACCCCACTCCTTCATGTTTCGGTCTCAGAACTGACAAAGCTTGCTATTGAAGGTAGCATCTCCCATCTGTGCATCTCATGGAACTCATCCAATCTGTTCTCGGTCACACTTTTCAGGATCGTTCTCTCCTGAAAGAAGCTTTGACCCACGCAAGCTTAGGTTATGAAACTCAAAAGACACAACCAGATAACCAACGCCTCGAATTTCTAGGTGATGCAGTTTTGCAACTTGTCTTATCGGAGATGGTGTATCTTCAATTTGGTCGCGCTGATGAAGGTTTATTGACGAAAGTGCGTGCACAGTTAGTCTCCACAAAAGCACTCGCCATCGTTGCACGAAGAATCAATCTCGGGGGCTTTATCCTCATGGGTCGCGCAGAAGAAAACAATGGAGGACGCGAACGTGAATCGACCCTGGCAGACACTCTCGAAGCCTTAGCAGGGGCCATTTACCTCGACGGCGGTATCGATGCTACCAAGAAAATCGCTCATCAGCTTTTTCATCAGCAAATTCTTGATTTTGGCAACACGCCTACCGATCAAAATCCCAAAGGACAACTCCAGGAGATCTTACAATCCATTAGTCCGCAATCACCCACTTATCAGATCATCGATGAAAGCGGTCCAGATCACGCCAAATCTTTCCACGCTACCGTCATGTGGGGTGGACGTGAATTGGGACGTGGCTTTGGAAAAAGTAAAAAAGACGCTGAAGTCGAAGCCGCTCGTGTCGCTCTTTTATCTTCAGAATTCGCAACAAGTCTAGATAGGTTAACTTCCGTTAATTATAAAGCTTCTAAAATTCCTGCGAAAACCTGTGAGTAAAAGTGCTAACAACCTTCTCTTTATTGAGAAGAACTGTCAAAGCTGCGACTTGTTGATGACAACCAACAATCCTTTCCCAAATTTGTCCCCATAATTTTTGCTGTGGAACCTGCTCTAAAGCGGCATGGAACTCACTTATTGCAGTTATACCCAGCCTATACGGATAAGGAGATTTAAAGCTTTAATCATTCTCCAATCATAGAGAGTGAGTAAAAGCGTAACAACCCAGTCCTTGCGTTGAACGTTTGCACATTTGCAGACGCCGTTCATTTTATCTATCCTATGTCTAGCAGCCTCGGTACACTCTTCCGCATTAGCACTTGGGGCGAATCCCATGGCCCTGGTGTTGGTGTGGTCATTGATGGTTGTCCGCCTCGTATTCCACTTACTGTGGAAGATATCCAGTATGAGCTGGATCGTCGTCGTCCAGGGCAGAGTAAGATTGTGACGCCACGCAAGGAGGACGATAAAGCCGAAATCCTCTCTGGTGTTCTTGAGGGTCATACGCTCGGCACACCCATTGGCATTTTTGTTCGTAATACGGATCAGCGTCCTTCGGCTTACACGGAGATGGCGCAGGCTTATCGTCCCAGTCATGCCGATTACACTTACGATGCTAAATACGGCATTCGTGCTATTTCTGGTGGAGGCCGTTCCAGCGCTCGTGAGACCATTGGTCGTGTCGCAGCAGGGGCCATCGCCCGAAAGGTCCTTCAGCACAGTTTAAAAGGCTATGAATGCCTGGCTTACGTTAAGACCATCAAGGATATCCAAGCCATTGTGCCTATAGGAGTCGAGCTGACCTCAGAAATCATCGAGTCGAATATCGTTCGCACCTGTGACCCCGAAGCTGCCGAGCGCATGATTTCTTTGATTGAGCACGTTCGCAGTGAAGGAAACAGCGTTGGTGGTGTCATTGAATGTGTTGTTCGTGGGCTGCCAGCAGGTTTAGGAGAACCTGTTTTTGATAAACTTGAAGCAGATCTCGCCAAAGCCATGATGAGTCTGCCAGCAACGAAAGGCTTTGAAATCGGCAGTGGCTTTGCAGGCACGCTGATGACCGGTCTAGAGCACAACGACGAGTTTTACATGGATGGTCAACAGGTGCGAACTCGCAGCAATCGCAGTGGTGGCATTCAGGGCGGCATCAGCAATGGCGAAGAAATCATCTTCCGTGTCGCCTTTAAACCGACTGCCACCGTCTTGCGAGAGCAGAAGACTGTGACCAATACGGGTGAAGATACCACTCTTTCAGCTCGTGGACGTCACGACGCCTGTGTCCTACCTCGTGCTGTTCCCATGATTGAGGCCATGGTTCATTTGATCGTTGCTGATCATTTTTTGCGTCAGCGTGCGCAAATGGGGTGAAGGCTAACCTGCCTAAAGGTTACCCCCACGAAAGTGAGGTGATTGTTGGAGTGAAAAGAGGCTGCTAGCAGCGTTTACTGAATTGATATGAAGCGTCGTTCTTTTCTTTCCTCTTCTGCCACCTTTGTTGCTGCGCCGTTATTGGCAAATCAAATGCCTGTGCATGTGCCGAAGGGCAAAGCGGAGCATTGCATCTTTATTTGGTTGGGTGGAGGAATGGCTCAAATTGATACGTTTGATCCCAAGAATCTGGGGAACAACTTAGGTAAGCCACAGAAGGCGGGGTCGCTTTATAAGTCGATTGATACAAGTGTGAAAGGTGTGCAAGTGACCGAGCATTTGAGTCGCACGGCTAAGGTCATGGAGCATGTGACGGTGATGCGAACGGTGAATCATCACGTAATCGATGAGCATGCTTTTGCCACGAACATTGTGCATACGGGTCGCATGATTTCCGGCAATGTGGTGTATCCGAGCATTGGCTCCATCATTGCCAATCAGCGCGGTGCCGCTAGTGCGGATGTGCCGGCTTACATGCTGATTGGTTATCCCAATGTGAGTCGTGGGCCGGGTTTTTTGGGAGCTAAGAGTGGCTATGTCTATCTGACGGATACCAACACGGGGCCTTCTGGGTTTACACGACCTGAATATGTGGATGAGAAACGGGCGGAGGTCCGGCATCAGTTGCTGAAGCCTTTGATGGCAAGGACCGTGAAGGGTTCAGCAGCCGCGGATTATGAGCAGGCACAGCAGGAGGCCTTGCGTCTTGCGGGACCAAAATTCATGCGTCATTTCAATCTCAAGGAAGAATCTGACACTCTGCGCAATGAGTATGGTGGGGAGTTCGGCCAGCGTTGCTTATTGTCACGCCGCTTAGTTCAGGCTGGGGTGCGTTTTATTGAAGTGTCGCACAATTTGAATTTCATGAATGGCACTGGCTGGGACATTCATAACGAAGGATTTCAAAATCAACATTTGCTCATTCAGGAACTGGACACGGCTCTGGCAGCCTTGATTCGGGATCTGAAGAAAAACAATCTTTTAGACAAGACGCTGGTAGTAGTTGGCACAGAGTTTGGGCGGCCTCCTGAATTTGATGGACGTGGTGGTCGTGGTCATCAGGGCACGACATTCTCCATGGTGCTTGCGGGAGGTGGTTTGAAGCATTGTGGTGCTTACGGTGTCACCGATGAGCTTTCTAAAAAGCCTGTGGAGAATCCTGTGCCCTTGGTGGACTTTCATGCAACGATCCATGCAGCGATGGGCATTGATCCAAACAAGGAACTCATGGATGGGACTCGTCCTGTGCCGATTACCGATGGTGGCAAAGCAGTGGCGGCACTGTTTAGCTGATCACCACTCCAGCCAGAGGCGATGGGTTTTGAAATCAAAGGTGACTCGGTAGTCTTTGAGGAAAAACGAACCGATGCGCGGTGGTCCGGGGGAAATATCGACTTCGGCCTGCTTATAGGTGCCGCCCAGTAGCTTGATTTCAGGCAGTTTGACAGTGCGTAGCTTGGCTTTGTCTGAACTGATTATGCCGCCTACGGCGACGAGGGTGAGTCCTTCGACGATGATGCCTTGATCTTGGACACCAAGTTTTTTAGCCACGGCTTCATTGATCTCGACGCCATTGAATGATCCGGTATCAATGAGGCTGGTCCAAATCACCCCTTTGGACTGCACTTGAACAAAAGGAACGCCTCCTACAATGGAGAAAGGAACAGAGGAGGCATTCATACCATCACGCCGTTTAAAGTGTTCCTGAAAAGAGAGGAGGACTCTTTGGTTTGGATAATCAAAAGTGAGTTGTGAGCAATAGCGTGCAGGTAGATCAAAGCCGAGAATGTCTGAAGGATAGACTATGCCATCACCAAAGGATTCATGCAGGCGAACAAAGCACGGATAGGCCGGTAAGGTCCAGGCACCGAGCCGCAATGGGCGGATGATGCCGACGAGTCCCTGTTCATTGCCAACAACACCGAGCATGGTGGACATGGCCTCTTGCGCATGAATGGTGCGGACGTTGCCTCGGATGGCAGTGTTAGCGCTAAAAACTGTGCGGGCAGCCCCTGTATCAAACAGCATGGAAAGTGGCTGATCATCAGGGCCAGTTCCTTTGATGACAGGCGTCTTGGCTTTAAAATCGAATGGTAGGGAGACCTTGCCTGTAGGTAGCGTGGACCGTATGTTTGGATCGATGACTTTGAGTTGACCGATGAAGTCTGCCTTGCTCATGCTACGAGATTGTAGCTTCTGCAGTGCCCTCCCGCTGATAGGACCATGACCAGTCAGGCGACTGCAGCCAGATAGCAAGATCGCCGCTAAGGCCAGGAGCGAAATAGCGGCGAATCGGTGCATCGTCGTCGATTAAACAAAGCGCTTCATGCGCTCAGCCACATCTTTTTCTAGCCGACGCACATAGCTAAGGGTGTATTCTTGCACATCCAGTTGATCGTCTTCGACAAGTGGCGTGAGGTCTAGGGCAAAGGAAAGCAGGCTGGTATTATCGGTCGTATGAGAGTCAAAGTAGGTGGCATTGGCATGGCGTAGGCCTTCTTCGGCTAGGTCGTAACGTTTACCGCCGCTGATTTGACTGTCAAAGACACCGAGGAGCGGGCGCAGCATGTGTGGGTGTTTATCCACCCAGAGCATGACTTTGTCTTCTTTGAGCAGCCAGTCGAGCTTTCGCCAGACTTCGCAGCCATAGACTTTCTTGGGTCGCATCTCGACAGGCAGCGCGCGGATGGCTTCTAAGCAACGCAGGAAGGTAGCCACATGCGTATCATGGCGGTCACAGGGATTGTGCAGGTAAACGATCTGCGGCTGGGTGTGCTCCAGGATGAATTGGATGTCTTCGACGACAGGACCGTGCCGCTGTTCTTTGACCTCTTCACTTGGATACCCTAGCTGGGCCATGAAGCTGTATTCACCCACATAGGCCGCTTTGCGCTGTTCGATCAGGCGCACCTGCTGCATTTCATCATCGGTGTATTTTTCATACGGACCTTTGCGTGGGCTGCCAGAGCCGTCGGTGACGACGACGCCGCCAAACCATTTGTCCTTGGTTTTAAAGCACTCGGTGATGCCGTGGTAAGCTGCGATTTCTAGGTCGTCCTGGTGGGAAACGATGCCAAGATGCGTGACTCGGCGCAGGGCAGTAAAGGGTTCCGTTTGATCAGGAATGAAAACGTCGTGTTTGGGATGGCGGAATTTCACGTTGGATCACTAAGCGCATACGAAGCGGACACGCAAGAGATCAGGCAGGAACCATGGCCACCTTTTTACGCAACCCAACCTCATGAGCGAGGTTGAACTGGGTCATGACTGACGTTAGCGTCGTGAGTCTTCTGCCCTCTTTTGTCATGCCGGATCCGGAATGGCCTGTCCCTACCCCGCCCAACGTGACTGCTGCCACGGAGGATGCTTCGTGCGATGAGGAAAGTGTTCGACTGATGCTACGGGTCAAGGAAGGCGATGTGAAGGCTTTTGAACGACTGGTCGAACTGCATCAGGGCATCATGATCGGCACGGCGTCACGTATGCTTGGGAACCTAGATGATGCGCACGACATCGCTCAACAGGTGTTTATCCGAGTTTGGAAAAGTGCGCCGCGCTATGAGCCAACGGCAAAGTTCACGACATGGCTGTTTACCATCATGCGGAATCTCGTTTTCAATGAGAGCCGCCGCCGCACTCGTCGCAAGGAGGTATCTTTGGAGACGGAGTCGGACGATGACATGCCGCAGCGTCAATATACGGATCATACAGCACCTGCACCAGATCACCTCACACAGCAGGACGAGTTAGAAAAGGCCTTGGATAAGGCCATCTCCGCGCTACCAGAAAAGCAGCGTCTAGCCGTCATCATGCGGCAGCAGCAGGATCTGCCGTATGAGCAGATTTGTGAAGTTTTAAACATGTCACTACCCGCAGTGAAAAGCCTACTTTTTCGCGCACGGACAGAACTCAGAAAGCATCTGGCCGTTTATCTTGGCGAAGATCTGTCGTGATTTACATTTAGGCCTTGTGGACTGACCTTTGATTTAGCAACGCAGTTTATAAACTTAAAGACCTCAATCCCCGAGGTAGGCAGCTCTCACCTGAGGATTTTTGAGCAGGGCGGCGGCGCTGTCTTCGAGGATGACTTGGCCGGATTCGAGCACGTAACCATGATGAGAGATGCCAAGAGCGAGATTGGCATTCTGCTCGACGAGAAGGATCGTCAGTCCGCGCTCTTTGTTGATGGCGACGATTTGATCAAAAATGGACCGCACAAGAATAGGAGCGATGCCGAGTGAGGGCTCATCGAGCATGAGGCATTTTGGTTGACTCATCAGGGCTCTGGCGATGGCAAGCATCTGCTGCTCGCCACCGGACATGGTGCCTGCGGCTTGATGGATGCGCTCCTTCAATCGGGGAAAAATGGTGAAAGCGTATTCCATGTCGGCAGCGATGCCTGCCTTGTCATTGCGTAAATAGGCACCCATGCGCAGATTCTCAGCCACGGTCAGATTGGCAAAAACCATGCGACCTTCGGGAACGTGGCAAAGGTGCTTGGCCACAATCTTGTGTGCGGGCTGATTGGTGATGTCCTCTCCGTTGTAGATCACCGATCCTGCGCGTACTTTGATCAGTCCGCTGATCGCGCGGAGAGTGGTGGACTTGCCTGCTCCATTGGCACCGATCAGAGTGACGATACTTTTGTCCGGCACCTTGAGTGAAATGCCATGCAGGGCCTTGATGGAGCCATAGCTGACTTCGAGATCTTTGATTTCAAGCATCGACAGGTTCCTCCTTTTCAGTTGCGGTGCCCAAATAGGCAGCGATCACCTTCGGGTCACGCTGAATGTGCTGTGGCGTACCTTCGGCGATCTTGACCCCGTACTCGAGAACGGCGATGCGTTCGCAGATGCCCATAACCACGGTCATGTCGTGCTCGACAAGCATGACGGCAATTTGAAACTTATCCTTAATGAAGCGGATGAGATGCATGAGCTCATCTTTCTCTGTGGGGTTCATGCCAGCAGCGGGTTCATCCAGGAGGAGTAGCTTTGGGCGGGTGGCAAGTGCGCGAACGATCTCCAAACGGCGCTGATCGCCATAGGGTAGGCTCTTGGCTTCCTCGTCACGCAGACCGCCTAGCTTGAAGATGTCGAGCAGTTCCAGAGCGTGCATCTCGACTTCGTTTTCGAGCTTTTTAAAATGAGCTCCACGCCAAAGAGCGGCACGCACGCCGTGCTTGCAATGCAACTGCATGGCGACACGGACGTTGTCGAGCACGCTCAGAGAGCCGAAGAGGCGGATGTTTTGAAAAGTGCGAGCGATGCCCTGGCGCGTGAGATCATGGGGTTTCACACCGGCGATGCTTTTTCCATTTAGATGGATGTGGCCATCAGTGGGTTGATAGACCCCGGTGATCATGTTGAAGGCAGTTGTCTTGCCTGCACCATTCGGACCAATCAGGCCAATCAGTTCACACGGCTGAACTTCCAGGCTGAACTTCGAGACCGCAGTAAGGCCACCAAAGCGGATGGTAGCATGATCAAGTTTAAGCAAGGGCTGGCTCATGCAGCACCTCCTTTTTTCCGGTTCCAAGTGAAGAGACCCTGCGGGCGTGCCATCATCAGGACGATGATGAGTAGCGAATAAATAATCATGCGGTACTCACTGAACTGCCGCAGCACTTCAGGCAGCAGAGTTAGCAGGATAGCGGCGACGACGACACCTGTGGTGCGTCCCATGCCCCCGAGGATGACCATGACGACAATGTCGATGGATTTGAGAAAATCGAAGCCTGTTGGTGAAAGGAACTGTTTATGATGCGCATACAGCCCGCCAGCGATTCCCGCGAAGAATGCACCCGTGACGAAAGCGGTGACTTTGTAGCGCACGGGGTTGATGCCCATGGAACTGGCGGCCACTTCGTCATCACTCACAGCGATGAATCCCCGCCCGTAAGTTGAGTTCACCAGTGCGGTGACAAAATAGATCGTGACAGCAGCCAGACTAAAGGCCCAGCCGAGGGTGGTGTATTTCGGGATGCCTTTGAGTCCGCTGGCGGCTCCTACGGAGTCCATGTTTTGCACCACGACGCGAATAATCTCGCCGAATCCGAGTGTGACGATGGCAAGGTAGTCGCCTCGTAAACGTAGGGATGGAATTCCGACTCCCAGTCCGGCCAAGGCGGCCAGTCCACCTCCTGCGAGCAGCGCAAAAAGGAAAATCATCGGCTGCAAGGCGGGAGGCAACATGGGCGAAACAACGAGGGAAATCTTCGCTGCCGTGTAACCCCCGACGGCCATGAATCCGGCGTGACCGAGGCTAAACTGGCCGGTGTGGCCATTGATTAAATTGAGACTCACGGCCAAGATGATGTTAATGCCGATATCGATGATGATGCCGAGATGGTAGCGATTGAATTGTGCGCTAAAAATCGATACCACCACCGCTAGGACAATACCTGCGATCAACCAACGCTTGGCACCAGTCATGGAGGAAGGGTTGAGGGTGGACGACATGGCTAAACTTTTTCGATTGTGGCCTTGCCGAGGAGACCGGCGGGTTTGAAGAGCAGAATCAGGATAAGGATGGCAAAGGCGATACCGTCGCGGTAATTCGAAAGTCCCGAAATGCCGCCAGCAAAGGTTTCTAACAAGCCAAGGAGAAGTCCGCCGAGGGCGGCACCCGGAAGATTGCCGATTCCGCCCAGAACTGCAGCGATGAAGGCACGCAGCCCTGGCTGCACGCCCATCAGTGGGTCGATCCCTGGTGCCTTCAAGGCGTAAAGTATACCAGCGACAGCAGCAAGCGCTGAACCAAGACCAAACGTGAAGGAAATGATGCGGTTAATGTTGATGCCCATCAGCGCTGCGGCTTGCTGATTAAAGGACACAGCGCGCATCGCCGTGCCCATCTTGGTGCGTTGAACAATGAACCACATACCCCCAAGAAGCAGGAGTGTAGTCACGACAACGACGAGATCATTGCTGCCGATTACAAGACCGCCGAGATGGAAATCGTGCTCAGGAAGAAGTTGTGGAAACGGCTTTGTGTCAGCCCCAAAAACGGCTTTGTGCTGGCAGGTGAACTCAATGAATAGTGATACACCGATGGCGGTGATTAACACCGTTAATCGTGGTCGCTGACGCAGAGGGCGGTAGGCTAGGATCTCAATGAGGATACCGATGGCCGCACAGATCATCGCTGAGAGCAGCACAATGATGAGAGTTCCCGTCAACGAAGGGAGTGGGAAGATGCTGTTGACGGCGGGTGCGAGGAAGTAGGCTGCATAAGCACCCAACATGAGCACATCAGCATGGGCAAAATTGATGAACCTCAAGACGCCATAGACCATGGTGTAGCCGAGGGCAATAAGCGCATAGATAGACCCGAGGGCGAGGCCGTTGATGAGTTGTTGCAGCAGCCAATCCATGAGAGCGAGGACCTGGTTTTCCTTCAGAGTGCGACTGGTGATTGACTCAGGGAGCAACGGTCTCTAGATACTTAAACTTACCGTCTTTGACCTGAAGAATAACCGCTGATTTTACTGCGTCACGCTGCGCATTGATGGCAATCTTACCAGTCACGGCTTCGAAGTCCTTTGTGGCGGCCAAAGCATCTCGGATGGCTTTACTATCGGTGCTGCCTGCACGCTTGATGGCATCTACCAAGATCATCGCAGAGTCGTAACCGAGAGCAGCCATGGCATCAGGGACCTTGCCGTTGTAGCGTTTTGTATAAGCTGCAACAAATGCCTGCACATTTGGTGAGGCGGCATCGGAAGCGTAGTGGGTCGAGAAGTAATGACCTTCGACAGCCGTTTTACCAATATCCAGAAGCGTCTGACTTTCCCAGCCGTCGCCGCCGCAGAGTGGCACATTCAAGCCAAGCTGCTTTGCCTGAATGGCGATTAAAGCCACATCGGTGTAATAACCGGGAATGAATACGGCGTCAGGTGCCGCGCTTTTGATCGCGGTAAGTTGAGCTTTGAAGTCTTTGTCGCCGCCGTTAAAATCGAGCTCCGCTACGATCTGGACACCGTTTTTGGCAAGACCTTCCTTAAAGAATTTGGCGAGACCTTTGCTGTAGTCGCTCTTCACATCTGTAAAGACTGCGACCTTCTTTGCATTCAGAGTCTTGGTGACGAAGTTGGCCATCACGGTGCCTTGGAAAGGGTCAATAAAACAGACGCGAAAGATGTTGTCTCCGGTTTCGGTGACTTTTGGATTTGTCGAGGCTGGAGACACCATCGGGATGCCATTTTGTTGGCAGATCGGGGCAGCTTCGAGCGAGCGACTGGAGGCGACCTCCCCCAAAATGGCCACTGCACCGTCTTTAGAAATCAGTTTATTGACGACATTGGAGGTTTCTCCCGCCTTTGATTGGTTGTCTTCGGTCAAGAGATCGATCTTCTTTCCTAGAACACCGCCTGCGGCGTTTAGCGTCTCAACCGCAAGCAGGGTGCCTTCATGAGAGGAGATGCCAAAGGTAGCTTCTTTGCCGGTTAAGGAAGCAAATTCACCAATAACGATGCCGTCGCTTCCTGGTTGATTGCAGGAAACAATAAGGATGGAAATGGCAGCGAAGGCAAAAAGGGTGCGCGGAAACATGGCGTCGAAGGTAACAAGCACTAACCGCGCCGACAAGGAAGAAATTCCGTTGATGCAGGCGCAGACGGGGTTCTCAAAGTCCGCGTGTGGTTTTACTTGCTCCGAGCACGGACGGAACTCAGAAAGCATCTGGCCAGTTATTTGGGTGAGGATTAAGCCAGAACGCCTTTGACGACGTGATGGTCTTCAACCCCCGTGAGACGCTGGTCTAGACCCTGGAATTTGAAGCTGAAACGTGAGTGATCAATCCCCATGAGGTGGAGGATCGTGGCATTGAGGTCATTGATGTGGACGGGGTCTTTCACGATGTTGTAGCTGAAGTCATCTGTTTCTCCATAAACGGTGCCTCCTTTGACGCCGCCGCCAGCCATCCACATGCAGAAATTGCGTGGGTGATGATCGCGGCCGTAGTTGTCCTTCGTGAGTGTGCCTTGGGAGTAAACGGTCCGGCCAAACTCGCCTCCCCAGACGACGAGCGTGTCTTCCAGTAAGCCGCGTTCTTTGAGGTCCATGACAAGGGCTGCACAAGCCTGATCAGTATCCTGAATCTGACCGCGTAGGAGCTTGGGTAGACTGTTGTGCTGATCCCAGCCACGATGCAAAATCTGCACCACGCGAGTGCCGCGTTCGATGAGTCGTCGGGCCATGATGGCGCTGTGAGTGAAGCTGCCAGAGCGGTGAACATCTGCCCCATACATGTCGAGTGTGGCTTTGCTTTCGCCTGCTAGATCCGTGAGTTCTGGCACACTGCTTTGCATGCGAAAAGCCATTTCGTACTGAGCGATTCGAGTTTGGATTTCAGGGTCGCCAATGCGTTCGTGCTGGATGTGATTGAGTTGGTTTAGCGCATCCAGCATGGTGCGGCGATCGCTGGCATTAACGCCGGGCGGATTCTTCACGTAGAGGACTGGATCCCCCTGGCCGCGTAGAGCGACACCCGTGTACTTGGTTGGCAGGTAACCGCTGCTCCACATCCGGGTGAACAAAGCTTGTGCCTGGCTGGCCGCAGGGAAGCTGGGCGTAAAGACAACAAAAGCCGGCAGATCATTGCTGAGGCTACCAAGGCCGTAGGCCAGCCATGAGCCAATGCTGGCTTTGCCTGGCACCTCGCTTCCAGTCATGACAAAAGTGCAGGCCGGATCATGATTGATCGCAGTGGTATTGACGGTTTTGATGAGCGCCAATTCATCCACAATTTTGGCGGTGTATGGCATGAGCTCACTCACCCAGGTGCCGCTTTTGCCATGCTGCTGGAATTGGAACATGGACGGTGCCACGGCCAGCCGCGACTGACCACTGGTCATGGTGGTGATGCGTTGACCATTGCGAACACTTTCCGGAAGATCCTTATCAAAAAACGCCTTCAGCTGCGGCTTGTGATCCCAGAGGTCCAGCTGGGACGGTGCTCCATTCATGTGCAGGTAGATCAGGCGTTTTGCTTTTGGTGCAAAATGGGGCAGCCCTGGCATGGGTGGATGTATTAGCCCTTTGGCAGGCGCAGCAGAAGCTAGCTCGTGACCCATCATGGAAGCCAGGGCGATCCCACCCACGCGCAGCCCCGAGTCCCCAAAGAATTGGCGGCGCGTCTGGAGGCGATGGTAATCAAGCAAGGGATTCATAGTTGAACACATACGTTCCCTCCTACAGCGAGCTTTCGCCTTAGGCTCCGGAGGCTAAGGCATTTCCCTTTTCACGCTTGGATCACTTGCGCCGCTGCCTCGCTGCTTCAAACAGCATCACAGCACCTGCTGTGGCTACGTTGAGTGACTCCACTTCAGGAGCCATAGGAATGCGTAAAAGGGCATCACACTGCGCCATGATCTCGGGATCGACTCCGCGGCCTTCATTGCCCAAAAGTAGGATCGTGGGCTGACTCCAATCGTAGTCGGTGTAACCCAACGCTCCTTCTCCAGCCGCTGCTACGAGTTGCATTTGATGTTCGATCTTCAGCGCCATCAGGGATGCTGGAGTGATCTGAGTTAGCACGGGCAGGCGGAAAGCAGAGCCCATGGAGCTGCGCAGCACTTTGGGTGAAAAGACATCGACACTTCCGCCAAGTGTCATCACACCCGCTGCCTCGGCAGCTTCAGCTGTGCGCAGTAACGTGCCCATATTGCCGGGATCTTGCACACGATCCAGTGCTAGAAAAAGGGTTCCGCGCGGCTGAAAAAAATCCACGGCGACCAGATGGGGCCTTTGGGCAATAAGAATGACTCCCTGGGTCTGCACAGTATCTCCGAGGGACTCTAGGATGCCTGGTAACGTCAGGTAGATGGGGATGCCGTGATCGTTGAGCTGGCTAAGCAGGGCGGTTGTTCGTTGATCCTCAGTAGGGGTACTAAAACAGGATTCGATGATCAGTCCAGAGTTCATGGCCTCTTCGGCTAGGCGAAGTCCTTCGATGAAAATGAGCCCAGACTCGCGGCCTTCACGCACTCGGCGGGCGTGTTTGATTCGTTCATTGCTGGAGCTGGTGATCTGCATTCTGGGTGCCTAGCGCAGTCCGTGCATCCTCGCAAGAAATGCGGAGTGTGTTTGCATCTGCATGGCTTTTATTCTACAAGACAGACAGAATCCTCTTATGGTAAGAATACTCGGAAACCAAACACTCACGCTCGTTCACGGGTTGGGTGATTTTGCGCTCTTTACTCTCCGATCTTTTCAAGCCGTCCTTGGATCCAGGCGATTGTTCCGTCGCATTGTGCGTGCTGGATTTGAGCAGGGTGTGCGTTGTTTGCCAGTGATTCTGATCGTCGGCATGTTCACCGGTCTGGTGCTGGGTCTTCAGGGCTATTATGTGCTGAACCGCTTTGGCTCTGAAAGTCTGCTAGGGGCTCTGGTTTCACTGAGTCTTGTGCGTGAGCTAGGTCCGGTTTTGGCTGCACTGATGCTGGTCGGGCAGGCAGGCTCCGCCTTAGCAGCAGAGCTGGGGATTCAGCGGAATTCAGAGCAGATTGCGGCCCTGGAAACCATGGGCGTGAATAGTCTCGGTTATCTGATCACGCCGCGCCTGATCGCGGCTGTTCTTGTGTATCCGATGCAGACGGCTCTGTTTGTGACTGTTGGTCTTTGGGGAGGCTCGCTTTCAGGCTCGCTGCTCTTGGGGATTCAGCCTGGCGTCTATTGGTCGGCAGTAGAGCGCGCGGTGGCTTCTCAGGATGTGAATGAGTGCTTCATTAAAGCAGCTACTTTTGGTCTGCTTACCGTTGCTCTCTGTTGCTATCACGGTTTTAACACCCACCGCAATCGCCGCGCTAGTGGGGCGCGCGGCGTCAGTGCCTCAACAACTCGTGCGGTGGTGCAGTCTTCCATTTTAGTGTTGGCGGCAGATTATGTGATCACTTCCTATCTCGTCTGACCATGGCTGAAGCTCATCCAACTCTGCTCTTGCAAGTCAAAGGCGTGCACAAACGTTTCGGCGAAAACATCGTTCTCTCCGGCACGGATCTGGACGTGCCGCGAGGCAGCCTCGTGGCAGTTCTCGGGCGCAGTGGCACAGGGAAATCGGTGTTTCTGAAATGCCTGGCTGACATCGTGCCCGCCGATGAAGGGCAGGTCCTTTTTGAGGGGAAACTATTGAGCGTGGCTGATCCGGTGACTCGTGCTGAGTTTCGGCGGCGTTGCAGTTTCCTTTTTCAAAGCAACGCGTTGTTTGATTCCCTGACAGCTCTGGAAAACGTGCGTCTGCCATTGGAACAAACCAGTGATGCCGCAGATTCGGAGATTCAGGAGCGCAGTCTAGAGGCACTGCGTCAATTGGAGTTGGAGCAGCATTTGCACAGTTACCCCAGCCAGATGTCTGGCGGCATGCAAAAGCGGTTGGCCTTGGCGCGGGCTCTTGTGACCCGTCCTGAATTGGTGCTTTTTGATGAGCCTACGGCTGGTCTGGACCCGTTGCGGAGAAATGCGGTGTTTTTGATGATCGCTAAATATCAGAGACAATTTGGATTCACCGCAGTCATCGTGACGCATGACGTGCAGGAAGCCATGGCTGCCAGTGATCGGGTGGCACTGCTGGATCAAGGGCGCATGCATTTTCAGGGTACTCCTGCCGAGTTTGCCCAGTCCACAGACGCCGTCGTGACTGGTTTTCGCGACAGTGCCGTGGCACTTGGCACTGCTCTTGCCTCTTTACGTCATGGCGGCTCTTTGCCCACAGAAGACTGATTTTTCATGAAACAAACCAAGCTCGAACTCCTTGTCGGTGTCTTTGTCCTTGTCGGACTCATGGCCGTCGCCTACCTCACCATCAAGCTCGGTGCAGGTTCTCTGCTCGGCGGTGGAACTTACACTTTGGAGGCTCGCTTTACCAATGCCGGTGGCCTCAATATGGGCAGCAATGTGGTGGTTGCTGGCGTGGCCGTTGGTCGTGTCGAGTCCATCCGCATGGATCCCACGGATTACACGGCGATCGTCACCTTTCGTGTGACGGACGATGTGAAATTGCCAACGGACTCGATGGCTTCGATCAAGACCACTGGTTTGATCGGGGACAAATTCATCGCCTTAGCTCCTGGTGCCGATGAGACTTACTTGGCCCCAGGAAATCGCATCACAATGACAGAATCAGCAGTTGATCTGGAAGGATTGATCGGGAAGATGGCCTTTGGAAGCGTTGACAAGGATAACCCCCCACCCCCTGCGCCATGAATCGCCGTAGTCTATTGACGTTCGTAGTAAGTTTTGCGTGCCTATCTGTTTCTTGGAGTGCGCCCGCTAACGAAGCCGAGCAGTTTTTGAAAAAAGCGGTCGATGAAGTTTTGGCCGTATCTGATCGTGCCGGCAATCCATCTGCTTTGGCAGACAAGGTGCGTCCGATTCTGCAGCGCCACATCAGCTTTGAAACCATGACACGACGTGCTGTGGGTCCAGGTTGGAGGCAGTTCACGCCGGATCAGCAACAAAAGGCCACGCAGCTTTTTACGACGCTTGTGATCCGCACTTACAGCAGCAAGTTTACTCCAGGTGAGCGTCCAGCGATGAGTTATCAGGCAGCCGTGGCTCCTGCCGCAGGCCGTGTGGACGTGCCAACCAAGCTGGTTTATCGAGGTAGCCGCTACAGTGTCACGTATCGTCTGGAGCAAGAAGGCAGCTGGAAGATCACGGACGTCGTGATTGAAGGCGTCAGCCTCATCGCTAATTACCGCACCCAATTAGATGCTAAGTTTAAGGATGGCGGCGCCCCTGCCGTCATTAGCTCACTCGAACAATCTGTCTCTCGCCCGAAATGAACATCACTCTCCGTCTTCTCCTGCCGGCTGCCGCTGTTTTCTTGGCAGACTGCGCTTCAACGAAAACGGCAACAACGCCGGTACCCGCTCCCGTAACTGGCCAAGTTACGGCCACAGATGCTTTGGATGACTATGATACCATTCCGGTCACTGATTCTTTGGAGCCACTGAATCGGGCCACCTTTACCCTGAATCACGGCATTTATAATGCCCTCTTCCGACCCATTGCTAAAGGCTACACCACCTTGATGCCTAAGCCTGTTCGCCAAGGCGTGGACAATGCGTTCGAAAATGCCAAATTCCCTGTCCGCTTCGTGAATAGCAGCCTTCAAGGCAAGTTTGATCGCGCGGGTAAGGAAGTGCAGAAGTTTGGCGTGAACACCTTTACAGGTTTTGGGGGACTCATCAAACAGTCGGACCACGTCCCTTCGTTGGTCGATGTTCCCACCGAAGATACTGGGCAAACACTGGCCACCTGGGGTATCGGTCATGGTCCTTTTCTTGTGCTCCCTGTCTTTGGTCCAAGCAGTGTTCGTGAAGCCGTCGGCCTCGCAGGTGATTATGCTCTGAATCCCGTGAACTGGCTGTTTATGCTGCGCGGGGGGGCGGAGAAGACAGAGTGGATTCCCTCGGCTGTGAATACGGTCCGTTCGCTTCCTGATCAGCTCGAAAAGTATGATAGCTCACGTGCCAATTCTGTGGATCCCTATGTTTCTGTTCGCAGCGTTTTCTATCAGAACCGCAAAGCAGCCTCTGCTCAGTAATGTTTTGAACGTTATGGCTTTAAGCCGATGACGAATTCTTTGGTAAAGACGGCATCAATGCAGGTGCGGAGTCGTCCTTCGACCACGCTACTGCGATCTTCTGCTATGTATTCTGGGATACTTGGGTTCGGTGCAAGTTCCCAGGAGTGGTCCGACCGATGCACGGGAAAGACTCGGCCTGAGTAGTCATGACAGACCTTGATTCCACCCGTGAATTTGCGGGTTCTAAATCGCTGATCTTGGGCCAACTGTCCCCAGCCCGTCAGGGTTCCATCTCTCTGCAGAGCCACCCCATAGCTGGGTGAAAGGCCAACGCTGACCAAATCACGCATCTCAGCGGGCAGGGGAGTGATCGGCGATTGCAATGGGCCCCAATAGACGGGTTCGCCACCCTTTGACAAAAGGGCACACCAGCCACCTGTGGTGGGGATGTATTGAAGCTTGGCCACGGGGCCTAGTGTTGTGGGGGCAGCAGGATTGATTGAGCCGATAGGTTCAAGACTTCCATCCGTGCACAAGACATAGCCTGTCTGAGTGATGCCTGCATAAACGTGTAAAGGCGTCTTTCCTCGCGGAGCTTCCCATTTCGTGGGTGTCGTAGCGGTGCTGGCACTCCAACACCACACTTGGCCATCTTTGCGAAGGGCTACGGCGGTTAAATTGCTGCAGTCGATTTGGACGACATCCGTAGCCTCGCTCGGTGTCGCAGCTGCTTGACCTTCCCAACTCCCCCAAGTGCGCAGGTGGCCGTCTTGAAGCAGGGCGATTACATGATCTGCGCCGCCGGCGATGGCCACAACTGGACCAAGATCACGCGGCACTCGGCCCACTTCGGGAGCCGGCATCATGGGACTGGTATTTTGCGCGACACGTTGAATCGCGATCACACTTCCTGGGCGATCCGGCCTTTGGGTCGGCGTCGATGTCGCTGGTGGCACGGCGCTGCCTGCCGGAACGGTCGCAGAGTCCGTTGTTGCAGGACTTCTCAGAGCCCATTCCTTCAGCACTTCCGCGATGCGTCCTACACCAAGACGGTCGTTGGCGGCTTCGCGTTTTTGTTTGAGGGGATTCAGGTAGGCTTCGACGGTTTGGGCCCCTTTAGCCATTGATTGCGCTTTTTTATCAAAAAGCGTCTGCAGCTGGTTCCGGTAGATGCCGCGCAGTTTCTGCACTGCTTGAGGCAGATAAGAGTCGTTGCTCTTATTCGGTAATGGCGTGCCTGAAGCGATGACTTCGATCTCTAGCTTCATGGCATTTTGTTCGGTCGGTGCCAAGCCTAGAATCTGGCGGCGTAGAGCTCCGACATAAAGAGCGTCTAGTTTCTGTTTTTCGGTCGCGAACTCGGCCTCATCAGGTGGCGGGAAAGAGGTGCGGAGATTTTCCCGCATGGAGGCCAGTTCAGGATCATGCTTAGCAAGATCGGTCATCTGTTGGGTGATCGTGGATTCGATACTGCTGGCGCTTTGCAGGTCAGGCCAGTTGGGCATGCGCCAGACGAGCAGATCAAAATCGCCTTTCGTTTGATTTTGGGCTTCTTTGTAGCGCGTGCTGAAGACCCCCCAGCGCTGGTCTTGACTGAGACTCATATCGGTGACTGGCTCAGGGGTTGTCTGCCGCCAGATCTCTTCACCATGACGGACTTCATGGACGCGTAGCGTGCTGTCCGTCCAGCTTGTCAAAAGGAGCCGCCCACCATCGACGACTTGTCCGGTGAGGATCACTGGCTCATTGGGTTTAAAGGCAGGCAGTGAAAGACTGACCGAGAGATCCGGCAGGCTGGTTACGACAGTTGTCGTCCCGCGTGCCAGCAAGGTTGTGGCACCGCGCACTTCGTAGAATCGGGTGATGTAACCCAGGTTCTTCACGTCCAAGATCGTGAATTGACCCGTCTCGGCCGAGTAAATGTCATTCACCGCTTTGAAGGTGTTTTTTTCCGGATCTAAAACGCGGGAGGCATTGATGATGACACTTTTTCCATCGGGATGGAGTGCCATGCCATAAGGCCGTCCCAGATAACCTTCCACGGCCTTCAGCTCTTCTCCTTTTTCGGGTTGCCAGAGATAAAGATTGTTGGTGCCCTCCTTGTGAGACCCTGCGACTAGCACTGATTTAGCTTGGGGCATCAGGATCGCATTAGACAGGGTGTCATCAGGAAACTGAACCTTCTGTGTGAGCTGACCCGTCGTCAGATCCACCATGGCTAGTTGATCTGTTTTATCACTAAAGATCAAGGCGCGTGAATCATCGGCATTGACCTGAAGCTTTGGCAGTTGATCCATGTCTGCATCCACATGCAGGATCTCCTTCTGGGTATGTAGATCCCAGACGCGCAACGTGCCATCCATGCCGACAGAGACAACACGGTGCTCGTCCTGGAGGAGTTCGATGTCATAAACGGCACTCTTATGGCCAACCAGTCTCGCCACTTCGCCGACAGGGCCATCTGGCACGCTATAAGGCGCTGCCTTTGGCATGTCTTTTGGCATGAGTGTTGGGTCTTCCATTTCTTGGGTGACCCTCGCTGTTGTCATGGCTGGTGCCGGCGCTGCGGGAGCCGGCGTGGCCAGTTTTTCGACAGCCGGTGGGGGCACTGCTTCAGGTGTTGGAACTGGCGTCACGATCACGGGCGTGGAAGTGGCCTTTGCGATCTCGGGTGTCTCTGTTTGAAAGCGGACTTTGTCTTTGAGGGAAAACCAAGCGAAAGCACTCACCACGAGCACGCAGGCCAATCCCCAGCCCATGGAAGCCAATCCACGTTTGAGCTTGCCAAATCGCGGAGCTTGATAGCTCGAAAATACCGCCGGTCCGGAATTAGGTTGTGCCGAGGCTTGGCTGCGGATCGCATCTGTTTGAATGGCTTTTTCCGAAGTGGCGGTCAAAAGGGCTATTTTGACATCACTGGCCTTTTGATAGCGATGTTCAGGCTCGCTCATCAGGCATTTTGTAATGACTCCTGCAAAGCCCTCTGGCAATCCTTTGCCGGTTTCCTGCCCAGCTGCAGCGGGTGTTTTGCCCGTGAGCATTTCATGAATGACCACCCCTAGGGAATAGATGTCTGCTCGATGATCCACGACGGCACCTATGACCAGCCGCTCAGGGGCGGTGTAATCAGGCGTGCCGTATTCAGGCTCGTCCGCGTTGGGTTGAGTCGTTAAATCACGAGCCAGGCCAAAGTCAGCCACTTTCACCTTCCAATCATTGGTGATGAGAATGTTGGCTGGTTTGATGTCTCGATGCGCGACTCCGCGATCATGGGCAAACTGCAGCGCATCACAGAGTTGAGCGATGACTTCTCGAGCGCGTTGAGGCGTGATTTCGCCGGCTCTGGTGCGCTGATGAAGATCCATGCCGGCCACGTATTCCATGACCAGGAAAAGATGACGCTGAAAGGTCTGGCCAAAGTCAAACACTGCCACGATGTGCGGATGCACCAGTTTGGCCATGGCCCGCGCCTCAGTGATGAAGCGCTGAGTATCTTCAGCATTTTGAGACGCCGCTACTGGCAGCACTTTGATAGCCACCCAGCGATCCAGCGCCATTTGACGGCCTTTATAAACCGCCCCCATACCCCCAACCCCGATGATCTCATGCACCTCGTATTGAGGTAAAAGATGTGCCAGCTCCTCCAACGAAGGAAAACACATCCCTTCCACCTCAGGCGGCGGTTGAGGAGTTTCAGAATCGTGAGGATCAATCGGCATGCATCAGGCTGGATCCATCGTCTGGATAGCTGCTAAAGTTACGCTGAGAATCGCGTGAGATACCAGAGGAAAGATTGGCATTCCAGTCACGAAGCGAAAGAGCAGGGTTCGGTCCAGGGCAATCATCTAAGTCGACGTTCAGGTCTCATATTCTAAGTTTTATGCAGCCCAGAATGAGTTTATAGGGTCGGCCATGCCTTTTTCCTCTCTCGGTCTTTCCACTCCGCTTGTCACTGCCCTCAGTCACTACGTGGCCCCGACGCCTGTGCAGTCAGCGGCGATTCCTGTGGTGCTGAAAGGTGGCGACGTGCTGGTCACAGCGCAGACAGGGTCAGGTAAAACACTGGCCTATGTGTTGCCGCTGATTCAGCAGTGGATGGCGACACGCATCGAGAAGCCACGCAAAGTCCACACGTTGATCCTAGTGCCCACTCGTGAACTGGCGGCACAAGTCACCCAGGAAGTTCTGCGTTGTTCGGTGCATCTACCCGAACGCCTCAAGGTGGTGAGCGCGTTTGGCGGGGTTTCCATCAATCCGCAAATGATGGCGCTTCGGGGTGGTGCCGACTTCATCATCGCGACGCCAGGGCGCCTGCTGGATCTTGTCGATCACAATGCTTTGCATCTTCATCAGGTCGCTGCGCTGGTTTTGGACGAGGCTGATCGTCTCTTGGATCTGGGTTTTGCCGAGGAGCTTGCGCGTGTGTTAGCCTTGCTTCCCAAGCATCGGCAGAATTTGTTATTCTTGGCGACGTTTCCTGAGTCGGTCCAGGAGTTGGCCAATCAGATTTTTCAGGAGGCAACTCGGATCGAGGTGGAAAGCGCGCCCACGGAAATGCCTGTCATTGTGCAGCGCGCGATCGAAGTCGATACAGCCCAGCGCACCCCCCTACTGCGTCATTTGATCAAGACGGAAGGCTGGTCGCGTGTGCTGGTCTTTGTGGCCAAGCAATACACGGCCGAGCATGTTGCCGATAAACTGAGACGACACGGTATCAGCGCTATCGCCTTTCATGGGGAACTCAGTCAGGGGGCTCGGATGCAGGCACTGGCGGATTTTAAAGACGAGCAGGTGCAGGTCTTTGTCGCCACAGATCTGGCAGGTCGCGGCTTGGACATTGTGCAATTGCCGGTGGTGCTCAATTACGATTTGCCGCGCTCCGCCGTGGACTACACGCATCGCATTGGTCGCACTGGCCGCGCGGGTGAAGCCGGTGTCGCGATGAGCTTCATCACCGCAGAATCCCACGCCCATTTCTGTTTGATTGAAAAGCGTCATCACCTGAGCCTGCCACGGGAACAGATCCCAGGTTTTGAACCGAAGGATTTAGTTCCAGAGCCCTTCCCGAGCACAGGCGGCATCAAAGGCCGGCGCAAGAGCAAGAAGGATAAGCTGCGTGAGGCCGCTGTTCGCTTGTGAGTCTTCGACAGCGTGATTTCCGCGTGTATGCTGGGTCATGAAATTAGACCTGATTCCTCGACTCGAGCGTCATGCACTGCGTCTCGGTGAGATTGCCACGGTGTTAGGTAAATATGGATTGGCAGATCTCTTTGGCAGTTTCGACTACCCCTGGCTGAATGATCGTCTGCGCAGTGCGGATGGCCAAGCTCTAGCGGGTGTGACCACCGCAGCCCGCGTTCGTATGGCGATGACGGAGCTCGGGACCACGTTTATTAAATTGGGTCAAATGCTCAGCACGCGCGCAGACTTGATCGGACCGGACATGGCGGCTGAGTTGGCGGAATTGCAGTCCAATGTGCCCGCAGAATCGGCTGAATCAGCGCGCCAGTTGATTGAAAAAGATCTCGGGGCGACCTTGGAACAATTGTTTGCCGCCTTTGATGAGACACCCATGGCGGCAGCCTCCATTGCGCAGGTCTATGGAGCCGTTCTGCCCAGCGGTGAACGCGTGGCCGTGAAGCTGCGACGCAAGGGCATTGAGAGCCGTGTGATCACGGATTTAGAGATTGTGCAGTTGCTGGCGGAACTCATCGAGAGTCAGTCGGCGTCAGTGCGTGCTTATCAACCGGTGGCCATTGTCAGGCAGTTTCGACGCACCTTGATGCGTGAGTTGGACTTCACCTATGAGAAGCGAAACCTCGAGGAGTTTGCCCTGCATTTTCAGGAAGATCCCAATATCTGCATTCCACGAGTTTATGCGGATCTATGTTCCCACCAGATCATCACGATGGATCGACTCGAGGGCATTCCAGGCACCGACATTGAAGCTCTCAAGGCCTCC
>CAMBPS010000013.1 GCA_945869675.1 Prosthecobacter debontii
CATCCCACGCCCCGTGGATTGTCTGCTAGATTCAGGAATGGCTGGCCGCCGATTTGCATCCGTCATTGATTCCACAGCGCTTTTCGCCTGTCGGGCAGTGTCACCCAAGACACAGCCGCTTCGAGTCGAAGAAGCCTTGTGAAACCAAGTCCTAGCGCAACTCAACGATCTTCCATTCCCGGATCCAGGTTTAAACATATGCCGATGGGGCCTGTCGCCAAGACCAGCCTTGCGCGAGATGAATCAGTGTTTAGTAGTGACCATGCCCAGACTTATCGCCATCGTCGCCATGTCTTCCAACCGTGTGATAGGTCGTGATGGGACGCTGCCTTGGCATTTTCCGGAGGATTTGAAGTTCTTCAAACGAACCACACTGGGGCACCCGATCCTGATGGGGCGCACGACGTTTGAGTCGATTGGTCGGCCATTGCCCGGGCGTCAAAACATCGTGCTGAGTAGGACGATGGAGCCACGTGAGGGCATCAGGGTGATTCGGGATGTGGCTGAGTTGAGTCAGATTTGTGGTGAAGACAGCACGGTTTTTGTGATCGGCGGTGCTCAGGTCTATGGGGATCTTCTGTCGAAGTGTGAGGGTCTTTATCTCACTTGGGTGGAGCAGGCTTTTGAGGGAGATACTTTCCTGCCAGCCTTTGAAGACCTGTTTACGCTGAAAGAGGTGATCGAAAAGACCGCTGACCTGGAATTCCGCTATTACGAGCGGAAGGCCTGAGGTCGGTTCGAGGACAATAAAAAAACCCCGGTGACGAATCATCGGGGTTTTTGAAAACAGATTCGGTGAGGAATTAAGACTCGGTCCAGCCCATTTCCTTGACGGAGATAGCTTGCTTGCCTTTACGACCACGAAGATAATGGAGACGAGCACGTCGGACTTTACCAGCTTTGGTCACTTCGATTTTAGCGACTTTCGGGCTGTGTAGAGGGAAAACACGCTCGACGCCTTCTCCATAGGAGATCTTGCGGACGGTGAACGCTTCATTGATGCCGCTGCCTTTGCGGGCAATGACGATGCCTGCAAAGAGCTGGATACGTTCTTTGTCACCTTCGATAACGCGGGTGTGAACTTTGATGGTGTCGCCTACATTGAAGGATGTAACATCTTTCTTGAGTTGCTCGGCGTCGATTTTGTCGATGGTATTCATAGTAACAGGGATTGAGAAGTGGGCCTTATCAAGCAGTTCCCATGAGGGGCGAACTGGGTGAGGGGTGGGCATTGTGGATGTGGTTTAAGCTTTCGCAACCTCTTTTTCCAGCCTTGATCGCCGTGGTGTCTCCGGCGATAGGAGAATGATGATCGCTGACTACCTTCTTATCGATGTGGGCAATGGCCGTACGAAGCTAGCTTTGGCCTCTCGAGACGGTCTTTTGCAGCGTCGTGATTGTGCAACACGGGAGTTATCTCCAAAATTGGTCGAAGAGGTCTTGGCGGGCTGGGAATTTCGTTCGGCAGTGCTGTGCAGCGTTGTTCCTGAGGCAGTGACTGCATTTCGCACGGTGCTGGGAGATTCACTGTTGGAGCTGAAGCATGAGACAAAAATGGGTATCGGCATTCGTTATCCGAATCCCTCCAGCATCGGGCCGGATCGATTGGCGAATGCTGTGGCTATTGCTCTTTTGCATGGAGCACCTGGGATCGTGATCGATTTTGGCACGGCGGTGACCTTTGATGTTTTATCAGCGGATCGAAACTACATTGGCGGCGTCATCGCTCCTGGTCTGCGGCTCATGACGGATTATCTGCATGAACGGACGGCATTACTGCCTCAGGTTGAGTTGGCTGAGCCCATGACGGCGATCGGGCAGTCAACGGTCGGTGCGATCCAAGCGGGAGCGGCGATTGGGTATCGCGGCATGATTCGGGGTATTTTGGAGGCGTTGCGCAAGGAGTTGCCGCAGGGTGAGCCTTTGCATGTGGTGGCCACAGGCGGGGACGCGGACTGGATCATCGCGGGAATGGAAGAACGGATCAAAGTCGATCCAGATTTGACCTTGCATGGGTTGCGATTGGTGGGCAATCTCAATGCCCCTTCTCATGTCTGATACATCACTCACCACAGTCGGAATCGATTTCGGCGGCACCTCGGTCAAGCTTGGCGTCTGCCGCGCTGGCGAACTTCTCCATACGGATGCACCGATTCCTACGGCCGATTTCCAGGGGCCTGCCGCATTGATGACGGAAATGGCGGCGCGGGTGGCGAAGCTTCAAATGATTTATCCTGATATTTGTGCCATCGGTGTGGGTGTGCCCGGGTTGGTCGATTTCGAACATGGCTTTGTGCACGTGCTCACGAACGTTCCAGGCTGGAAGCATGTGCCCTTGAAGGCCATCCTCAGTGAAAAAACGGGACTGCCAGTGGTCGTGGAAAATGATGCGAACGCCATGGCCTACGCCGAATTTCGTTATGGTGCTGGACGCGGGCTCAATAACATCGTCGCGCTGACGATGGGCACGGGGATCGGTGGGGGACTGATTTTAAATGGTCAAATGTATCGTGGGGTTGGCTGCGCGGCTGGGGAGATTGGCCAGATGAGCATCGATGCGGATGGCAAATCAGGCCATTACGGCAATCTTGGCGCACTGGAGAAATACGTGGGGAACAAGGAGATCGCTGAGCATGCTCTGCAGCGTTATGCTGAGGCGCATGTTACGAAGCTACTGGAAGACTGCACGCCTAAAAAAATCGCAGAGGCAGCGCAAGCAGGCGACGATATCGCCCGCCAGATTTGGGAAGAGATTGCTGACTGGCTCGGCACAGCGTTGGCCAGCATCGCTTGGCTTTTAAACCCAGATGCCTTCATCATTGGCGGCGGTGTGGCCCAAGCGGGAGATCTGATTTTTGATCCCCTAAAGCGTAAAGTGCAGTCCATGCTTAGCACAGTCGTTAATGAGCGGCTGCAAATCTTGCCTGCCAAATTCAGCAACGAAGCTGGCATTATCGGTAATGCTAGTTTGGCGGCAGATGCAGTTTGAGTTGTTCACAGCCTGCGCGTTTGCATCGTGCGTAAACTGTCTTTAAATGGTTCGTTATAATATCATGGATTGCCGCCAAGAAGAGATCGTTCAAAGCCTCATGGCCTCGTACTGCGAGGTGGGTGGCATCAATCATGTCGATAGCGGTAATCTGCCGTCGAAGCGTGCCATTGCCGTGCTTTGTGAAGATCTGCTTCAGGTTCTGTTCCCCGGCTTTTTCACCGAAGATGCTTTGTCTTCTCAGGATTTGGAGTTGCTGACTCATGAGCGTGTGGCTGGAATGCGGGAGCGTTTGAACGTGGAGGTGCGCCGTAGTCTGCGTCTTGCCGATGGCAAAGGTGACAATCACCGCGAAGAGGCCATGAAACTTGTCTGTGACTTCATGGTGCGACTGCCCGAAGTGCGTGCCCTGCTTCAAATGGACGTGCAGGCTGCCTTTGATGGCGATCCAGCCGCCCGCAGCTTTGAGGAGATCATCCTCGCTTACCCTGGCTTGGAAGCTATCGCCGTCCAGCGAAGTGCCCATCTCTTGTACAAGGCCGGCGTGCCGCTCTTGCCACGCATGATGACCGAGTGGGCGCATAGCCGGACAGGGATCGATATTCATCCTGGTGCAGAAATTGGCAGCCATTTTTTTATCGATCATGGCACCGGTGTCGTGATTGGCGAGACCTGCCAAATCGGCTCTCATGTGAAGCTTTATCAGGGCGTCGGTCTCGTGGCTAAATCTCTGGCTGCAGGTCAGGGGCTTGCAGGTAAAAAGCGTCACCCCACTCTGGAAGATTCCGTCACCATTTATGCCGGCGCGACCATTGTCGGTGGTGACACTGTCATCGGTGCGCGCAGTATCATTGGCGCGAACGTTTTCCTCATGGAGAGCGTCTCCCAAGACATGGTTTATGCGCTCGGAGATCAGGAGCACCGCATCCGTGATCGTAAACAAACACCGCTGAAAAAGTCACCTGTGACGGGACAAGACTAAGTCATGAGTCTCGCGCGGAAAATCTCCCAACTCATCTTTGATTTTCAGGCCCCGCCCGCTTGGAAGCCCGCTGATGGTGAGGTCTTTGACCGCGGCAGCGTCACGCCTGAAACACCTGCGCGGACCAGCGAAAAAACCAAGGATAGCGTCAGTGATCCTGAGTTGGCTGAGATCTGCCGCCAGCGCCTGCTCATGCTGGAGCTCACTGGCATGGCTAAAGTCGTGCAAGTGCAGTGGAATCCCCGTCTGCGTAGCACGGCAGGCTACGCCCGCTACCCCGCTTGGATTATCGAACTTAATCCCCGCTTGCGTGAGTTTGACGGCCAGGTGCAGCGAACACTCCTGCATGAACTGGCTCATCTTGTCGCCTATCACCGTGCTGGTCGCCGGAAGATCGAGCCGCATGGTGCCGAGTGGCGTCAAGCCTGCTCCGATTTGGGGATCCCAGGCGAGTCCGCCCGCCATACACTGCCTCTTCCGCGCCGCGAGGTGAAGCGTAATTATGTCTATGCCTGTGCTCATTGCGGAGCCAAAGCTTTCCGCGTCCGCAAATTCCGGCGCTACTCCGCCTGCCGAAAATGTTGTGGCGAGTTGAACGGTGGCCTTTACGACCATAAATACCGTTTTGTCCTCGTCGAAAAGCCTGAGAAATCTGACTGATTCAAATGGCAGCCGGCCGATACGGCCGCTTCTGACGAGCTAACGGTAGTTCTGATTTTTGGCTTTTTGAAGTTGGCTTTGGCCTTTTTACAGGGCATCCATGTTTGTCTGCCGTATTGGTGGTCAGATTTACTTATGTTCGTTTTTCTACTGCGCCGTCTTTTGAGCAGCCTTCTTGTGCTGTTCTTTGCTGTGTCGCTGACGTTCCTGCTCACACGGTCGCTGCCAGGAGGGCCGTTTGATAAAGAAAAAGCGGGTTCGGCAAAGGTGCAGGAGGCGCTACTGGTGAAGTATCAGCTCAATGGCACGCTTTGGCAGCAATATGTGGCCTACATGAGAGATCTGGTGCGGATGGATCTGCGCGTCTCCTTCAAATATCGTGACTGGAGTGTGGCAGAGATTTTAGCGCAAAAGATGCCTGCCTCGCTGAAGCTCGGTGGGATGGCCTTTTTGATCGCTAGCACGCTTGGGGTGCTGTTGGGTGGTTTGGCGGCGATGCGGCGGGATTCCGTCATGGATTGGGCGGCGATGTTTGTAGCCATCCTGGCGATATCGATCCCATCCTTCATCACGGGACCCTTTCTTGTGGCCATCTTTGCGCTCTGGCTGCGGTGGTTGCCAGTCGGTGGTTGGGGTGGTTTATCACATTTGGTTCTTCCAGCGATTTGTCTTTCTGCGCCATATGTGGCCTACGTGGCCCGACTCATGCGGAACAGTTTGCTGGATGTCATGAAGAGCGACTTTCTGCGCACGGCGAAGGCGAAAGGTCTGACCGAAACCCAAGCTCTGACACGACACGCCATGAAGGTGGCAATCCTGCCGGTGGTGACCTATCTGGGACCGCTCGCCGCGCATTTACTGACAGGCTCCATGATTGTGGAGAGTGTCTTCAATCTCTCCGGAGCGGGCAGCATTTTTGTGAATGCGATCCAGAATCGTGACGCCTTTCTTCTCTGTGGAGCGGTGGTGATTTACTGTTCTTTGCTCATCTTCTTTAATTTCATCGTGGATTTGTTTTACAGCATCCTAGACAAGCGCATTCGACTCTATGCCTGAAGCGCCCAAAAGCCTTAACCGCCCTGATGGTTGGGCCATTGTGCAGAGGAATCGTCCAGCGATGATTTCGCTGGTGTTTCTGATCGCGATTGTTTTGATCGCATTCACGGTGCCATTCTTTTTGCCGGCAAGTTTAAAGGGCACGAGCAGTGATGCTTTCCTGCCGCCACTGACAAAAGGGCTGGAAACGCCCGTTTTGCATCTTTGTGGAACAGATAAAAATGGGCAGGATTTGTTTTATAGGCTGCTCACAGGTGCTCAGGTTTCCCTTGGGGTGGGCATTGTAGGAGCCTGCATCTCTTTGGTCATCGGCACGCTTTATGGGATGATGAGCGGTTATTTTGGTGGGAAAGTCGATGCCGTCATGATGCGCGCAGTGGACATGCTTTATGCGGTGCCGCGCATTCTTTTCATCATGATTTTCATCGCTGCCTTCGACAGTGGTTTTAAAGACTGGCTGGATGCCGCGCGGCTTTGGGCACAGCAGGCTGAGTGGCATGACCTGGAGAGCACGGCTCGCTATCTGATCCCTTATTCCAAGATTCTTGTGATGATTCTTAGCCTTGGACTCGTTGAATGGTTGACCATGGCGCGAATCATTCGCGGTCAGGTTCTGGTTCTGCGTGAGCTGACCTTTGTGACTGCCGCCCGTGCAATGGGGCAGGGGGGGGTGGGCATTTTGCGGAAGCATTTGTTGCCGAACCTGAGCTCTATCATTCTCACTTACCTAACACTGACGATTCCCGCTGTCATATTAGACGAGTCATTCCTTAGCTTTCTTGGGCTGGGTATTGATGACCCCGCGGCGAGTTGGGGGTCACTGCTGAAAGACGGTGCTCAGGTCATCAATCCTATTGAAAGCAAATGGTGGCTACTGGCTTTTCCTGCGGTTCTCATGTCGCTCAGTCTTCTAGCGCTGAATTTTTTGGGAGATGGATTGAGAGATGCCTTTGATCCGAAGTCTGCCGACTAACCAAGATTCGTGAATGATGGAGTGCCGATTTGCCTGCAGTCGTTGCTTCATCGGTCCCTAGGGCTACTTACCCTCCCGACTAACTTGCCCTAGAGTTACGAGCTGTTTCGCATATCATGGATGGTATGAGACTGTTCGTGATTCGAGTTTCTAACCACAGGATTAACAGGAAAACAGGATTAACAGGAATGGGTTCTGACCTGTAAATCATGTCTTTCTGTTTTCCTGTAAAATTGGGTCTCCAGTTGCTTTGTTGTCTCCGACTCATACGGTCAAAGTTACTCTTCGTTCCACATCCCACGCTCCGTGGATTGTCTGCTAGATTCAGGAATGGCTGGCCGCCGATTTGCATCCTTCATTGATTCCACAGCGCTTTTCGCCTGTCGGAAGACACAGCCGCTTCGAGTCGAAGAAGCCTTGTGAAACCAAGCCCTGGCGCAACTCAACGATCTTCCATTCCTGAAATCATGGATTTACGACTGCCCCCTCTTGTTCCATGGTCTTGGCTAAGGGAAGTTCGAGTGTCACCAAGGCTCCGCCTTCCGGGGGATTGCTTAGGTTTAGACTGCCTTGATGGGCGGTCAGGATTTCTTTGACGACATTCAAGCCGACTCCCATGCCGCCTTCTTTTTCAGAAAAGAAGAGGTTGGCTCCATGGGCAAGAGCAGAAGCTGTAAACCCTTGGCCTGAATCATGGAAGATGAGTTGGGCGTGAGTGTCACTTGCGGCTAATTTGATTCTGAGCCTGCCTCCGCGCGGCATGGCCTGAGTGGCATTGAGAATAATGTTGCGAAAGGCTTGTTGGAGTCTTGTTCGGTCGCCTAAAACAACGGTGGAAGGCTTCTCTATCCTGGTCTCAATCTGCACACTGGCATGATCTGTCTGAGCTTTCAGGGTGGTCAGTGTTTCATGAATAACTTCGCTGATCTTCAGAGGTTGCTTCTTGGGTGGTGTGGGACGCGTCAGATAAAGCCATTGGTTGACGAGACCTTCGATAACCTGTGCCTCTTCTTGCACGTGTTTGAGGGATTGAGCGGACTCTGCATCGAGGGAGGTGGCATCCATCAACTGGGTGTGAAGTTGAATTGAGGCGAGGGGGTTTTTGATTTCATGGGCAAGGCCTGTGGCGACCCGTCCTAGCAGGGCCATGCGCTCCGATTGCTCGCGTTTTTCACGTTCCTCCCATAGCTCATCGCGAGCTTGAGCAAGGCTGCGCGCTAGATCACCAATTTCATCCTGACGTCGCGCTTCTTCGGGGATCTTGTCTTTGGAATCAAAGAAGGACCCCAGGCCACGAGAGAGCTGTTGAACTGGCGTGATCACCTGACGGGCAATAATCCAACCAAGTGCAGCCGACAGAACCCAAAAGGCAATGAGGGCATTGCGTGTGGCAGGATGTAGCAAACTCAGTGCTGCTTCAGAACCTGCGCGGATAAAGATCATGTCATGGCTTGTATCCAAACGTAGAATGAGCGCTTTTTCCCCATTTTTAAGTGACAGCACTTCGTTGCGCGGCCGATCTTTGAGCCATCTGATTTTATCTGCGTGCAAGGCCGGCTCAAAGTGGCCTTCGGCATCTCGAAAGTAGAGACTCATGCTGAGTAATTGCTGGAGATCTTCTGCCAGCTTGGCGCTACGCGGGAGATTCAGTCTTTGGACGAAGTCGGCATCAGTATGAGCCAGTCGAAGAAAAATGCGTTCTTCTTCAGCCTGCTGTTGGTAGCGCAGCCAGGCTAATAGCAACAGGGATCCTGCCGCCACGAAGGTGACGAAGACCAAAACAAAACGTGTCACCAGACTGCCTCGTCGGAGTCGTTCTTGGGGCTTCTTCATCACGGCGGATTAAGTTTTAGCGCCGGTGGTTTGCGGTAGCTGGGCTTTGTTCCAAAGCTGTCCCGATTTTAACCACTCGCTGATGAGATCACGAAAGGCTTTCACCGGTGGCGAGTCATCTTCAGGATTCCAGACCATGACTAAAGGAACTGTCCGGGTCGGTGTGATCGAGATGTAGCGTAAAGCCGGTGACATGGCAGCCGCGGCTACGCTGTCGGTGGCGATGCCGATACCGGCTCCTGCCTCGACATAACTGAGGACGGTGCCCATGAGGCTGGGGCTATGTGCGATGCGCGGGGTGAATTCGGCTTCACGACATGCTGCGATGATTTCATCATGCAGGCCTACGCCTTCCCGCCGTGCTAGCACGATGAGAGGCTCATTTGCCAAGGCCTTCCATGATAGGGCCTTCTTTTTGGCAAACGGATGGTTGCTGGGGACGACAACGCCGAGTGGTTCTTGGCGAAGCAGCAGTGTTTTTAAGGCACGCTCGCCCCGTCCTGGTAACGGCCGCGTGAGGGCGATCGAGAGACGTCCTTTGGCCACCATTTCCCAGACCCGCTCAGGTGTGCGTTCTTCCAAATGCACGGAGACTTTCGGAAACCTCAGCCGATACTCATGCAATAGTTTGCCAAGAAACGATTGAGTTGGCGGCCCAATGTAGCCGAGCCGCAACTCGCCTTCTTCTCCTAGCGCGGTGCGTTTGACTCGACGTAGAGACTCTTCCAGACGTTCCAGGATGACGGCTGTTTCGATGAGCAGAACGGCTCCTGCGGGCGTCAGGGCAAAGCTTCGGCGATTCCGATCAATCAGCCTCATGCCGAGATCTCGCTCTAGCTCTTGGACCGCCCGAGACAGTGCTGGCTGGGCGATACGCAGACGTTTGGCCGCGCGTGAGAAGCTAAGCTCCTCTGCCACTGCCTGAAAGTATCTTAAATGCCGCAGATCCATAAAATTCTATTTAAATGCGGGCTCAGTCACTGACAACTCCTCAAAGCTGAGTTGCAGAAGTCATCTAGAAGCTGAACATGCTGCCTTCATGACACGCCCCGAAGCCATCCAACAAATCCGCGACGCCGCAAAGACCATCGCTCTTCAAATGATGAAAATTCACCCCGCTCTTCCCCACTTGCAGGATAATGAAACCATGGGGGACAGTTTGAAATGCCTGCATGAGATGACCGTGCAGCTTGAGGTGATTAAAAAAAAGATTGGTAAGTTAGAACGTCAGGATGATAGCACACTCCTCTAGTGAAGCTTACCTCGCTTGTGCTTTTTGCAGTTCCTGGAAGGGAGAAATTACCCCGAGGGTGATGGGGATGAATTCGTCGGTGCGGAAGCAGCTGGCAGGCAGGCCTTCAGCATTGATGAGGTTGGCGCCTTCAGGCCATGCGGCCCAGGCGTAACGGACGCCGACGGGATTTGGCACTTCCGTGCTGGAGACTAGCACTTCGTTGTTTTCGATCTTGGCTTGGGCCCAAACCCACTTTTTGTCTTTGCCAGTGATTTGGAAATGCTTGAGTTCTCCGCCATCACGCGTTTTGAGGCCACCTCCGGTGTGGTCAAATTGGATGCGGACCCGGCTGCCTTCGATCAGCGCGTTTTTAAACATGGGGCCGCTGAAGACGGTGTCAGCTCTGCCATAATCTTTAGCCAGTGCCCACAGGGCAAGGCGGCGACCGACTTCTTGTTTGTTTTTGGGATGGATGTTTTTTTCTTCACCAATGTCATTGGTGACGGTCAGTCCCACCTTTGGCAGGGTGATGGAGGTCAAGTATTGCGCCTCCTGCAATTCAGCCCATGTGTCTGGTTGGCCAGCCTCTTGAGTGACGGGCAGGCCATTCCCGAAACTGGCAAGCTGCACGATGTAAAAGCTGAATGGATCATTCCAGCGGGTGCGCCAATCATTGATCATGTTCGGAAGAAGTTCCTGGTATTGGAAGGCGCGTTTTTGATTGGACTCTCCCTGATACCAGATGGCTCCTTGAATTGAATAGGGGATTAGTGGGGCGACCATCGCATTGAAAAGGACCGCTGGGTGGTGCGGCGTCTTGTTCGGATCATCCGGCGGACGTGGTGCCTGAGGAGTTTTCTTCTTTTGATCGGCGGGTAGCTTGGTGTTTTCCGCGCTGATTTTCTTGGCTTCAGCTTGCCAAGCGGCTTTTGAGGCTTCGAATTTAGCGGCTTCAGCCGCAGTATCCCAGCCCTGCCGAATGCCATCCCAATCACTGAGCATTTGAGCTGCGCAGGGCCGCTCTTCCAAGGATTCGCGGCTGGTCCAAGCTTCGATTCGTGTGCCGCCCCAGGAGGTGTTGATGAGTCCAACAGGCACTTTCAGCACTTGATGAAGATGGCGTCCGTAGAAATAAGCGACTGCGGAGAAATCACCGACGTTGGCAGAGTTGGCTTCTTTCCATGAGCCTTTGACATCGACCGCGGGGGTCATGCCGGTGGCTCGTTCAACGGTAAACATGCGAATTTGAGGTGCGTCTGCTCCGGCGATTTCTTGCTGAGCATTGCCCGACTGACTGACGGTCCATTGCATGTTGGATTGGCCTGAACAAACCCAAACTTCACCAATCAAGAGGTTCTTGAGTGTGAGGGTGTTTTTACCGGAGATGACCATTTCCTGTGGTTTTGCATTCGCGGTCAGTGGATTTAAAGTCACACGCCATTTACCTTCTAGATCAGCGCGGGTGACCTGGGTCTGTCCTGCGAAACGCACGGTGACATCTTCATCCGCCGCAGCCGACCCCCAAACGGGTACGGGCTTGCCTTGTTGTAAGACAAGATGGTCGCTAAAGATGGTAGGCAAGCTCACGTCCGCGAAGGCTTGGGTGGTGAGGATGATCAGAGCTATGTATTGCAGAAGCGGTTTCATAAAAAGATCTAACGAAGAGCTTGATCATAAACACGCAGCGCAAGTCTGAGCAAGGTGTGATTTTGTAGATCCTGTCTTGCCAGTCTGGGCTTACACGCCATGTATCGGTCCTTATGAAAAGCATGACTGGATTTGGCCGTGGTGAAGCTCGGCAAGGTGATACGACTTGGGTGGTGGAATGCAGCAGTGTGAACCGCAAGCAGCTGGAGGTTTCCATCAATCTGCCTCGGGACCTTAATGATCTGGAGACTCAGATTCGTAATCAGGTCGCTGCGATCTGCTCACGAGGACGCGTGAATGTCTCTGTGCGTGGAGATCGTCCCACAACTGAAGATGCCATGTCGCGCGTCGATGAGACGGTGGCTGCAAAATATCTTGAGGCGTTACGCGCCATGTCCACACGGCTGGGTATTTCAGCGGATCTTTCTTTGAGCGAGCTGATCCGGCTTCCTGGCGTGCTGGTAAACGAAGCACGCGAGACGATAGCAGAGGAAATTTGGCCCACGTTGCACGCTGCGCTGGCAGCTGCGTTAGACCAATTCATTGCCATGCGAATGGCTGAAGGGGACAATCTGCGTGAAGAAATGGATAGGCGCTTGGCCACCATTGAATCCTTGGCCGCAAAGATCGCCGAAAAAGCACCCAGTGTGCCGGAGCATCAGCGGGCGGTGTTGCGTCAGCGCCTAGAGCAGTCAGGGCTGCCCTTGCCTCTGGATGATGAGCGCTTGCTCAAAGAGATCGCCCTCTTTGCCGATCGCACCGACATTTCTGAGGAGATTTCTCGTGCGGCCAGTCATCTGAAACAATTCCGCAGCTACCTGTCCTCGGGTGAACCTGTAGGGCGTAGTTTGGATTTTTTGGTTCAGGAGTTTTTCCGCGAATTCAATACGATGGGCTCTAAGTGCAACAATGCGGAGATCGCTCACCATGTCGTGAGTGCTAAGACGGAGTTGGAAAAGATCCGCGAGCAGATTCAGAATGTGGAATAGCCGGGGCTCTAATTCACAAGGGTGATGCGCTTGAGTGCAGGCACGGCGATGAAAAGAGCAATCATCATCATCGCAGAACTCAGGAAGAAAGGTGCGCCGGGCAAGATAGCAGGGGCTTTTTCACCAATGAAAAAGCCGAAAAGTTGGGTGCAGAGTAATGGTCCAGCAACACCTGCAACGCTGGATAGACTGCTGAGTGATCCCTGTAAAGCTCCCTGTTCATCGGCTGGCACGCCTTGAGACATGAGAGACTGCACGGCAGGCGTGACCAGCCCGGAGAGGCTGCCGATGACGATGCAGATATAGATCATCCAAGGCTGAGTGGCGAGGCCATAGGCGGCATAGAGAAAGATGGAAAGGGTGAGGCAATAGCGCACCGTTTTTTTCTCCCCAAGCCAAGCTACGACACGCTTCGTTAGGCCTCCCTGCACCATGCCTGCCATGACGCCGACCGCTGCGAGAGAGAGTCCTGTTTGCAGCTCTGTCCAGCCATAACGGTAGGTGGTGTAGAGCACCCAGATACTGGGATAAACCTGATGCGCTAGCACGGCGATGAAGTAGCAGGTCACCAGTCCCATCAGGGCAGGAAAGCGGCGCAGGGCAAAAAGAGCTCCCACGGGGTTACTGCGTGACCAGCTAAAGGCACGACGGTTTTCGATGGCGAGCGACTCTGGTAGGACGAACCAACCGTAGGCCCAGTTAATCAAAGTCAGGCCCCCAGCGACGAAGAAGGGAACCTTAACTCCCCAAGCCGCTAACCCGCCGCCGACGATCGGGCCGATGATGAAACCAATGCCAAACGCAGCACCAATGAGGCCAAAATTAGCGGCTCGTTTTTCCGGTGGACTGACATCGGCAATGTAGGCGGAGGCCGCTGCATAGTTGGCCGCTGTGATCCCCGCGACGATTCTTCCGACCGCAAACCACATCAAATTAGGGGCAAAGGCGATGAGGAAGTAGTCGATGGCAGACCCTAGAAGGGAGATTAAGATCACCGGCCGCCGACCATAGCGGTCGGAGACGCTGCCGATCAGCGGGGCAAACAGGAACTGCATCAGCGCATACAGCGCGGCCAGCATACCATAAGTGAAGGAGCCAGTAGCGACGTCCCCGCCCTGATAATGCTGGATGAGCTTGGGTAGGACTGGGACGATGAGACCGATCCCCAGAATATCGAGCACGAGGGTGATGAAAATGAAAAGGACGGCTGGACGACGGGCTGACATGGTTCTCATTACAAGTGAATCAAGACTCTCGCAAATGACTGTCTTGCCAGATGCAGTGCAATGTCCCAAGGTATGAAAAATCGTTTTTAAATCTTATGGTCACAAAACTCCTTCACACTCGCTATCGCGTAAACGATCTTGTCAAAACTGTCGCCTTCTACAAGGATGTCCTCGGTCTAGAGGAAGTGAAGCGGCATAAGTCGCCACGTGGATCAGAGCTCGTCTTTTTTAAAACGCCCAATAGCGACGAACTCATTGAAATTTGTAGCTTTCCGGCCAGTGGACCGGTCACCTTAGGCCCCGATGTGACTCATTTAGCCTTTGAAGTGGAAGACTTGGAGGCCTTTGCTAAACATGCAGCAGCTCACGGCTACCCGCTTTCAGATGGGCCGACGGAAAGTTCCAGCGGAACCTTCGCGTTTATTGACGCGCCTGAAGGTTATGAGATAGAATTAATTCAATATCGCAAATAGAGAGACAACCTCTCACCATCGCGTAGAGGATAAACCAACATCATGGACTTTGACTGGCTAGGAGTAACCTTTGATCTGACTAAACTACCCCCCAAGGATATTGAGGAGTCGTTTGAAGATCCTTTTTCGCTAAAGCTTTTGCCGGGCGACAGTGAAAATTCGTCTGACTCTCGCTTTTACAATTTGGGCAAGTCGCTGGGTGGCCGTGCGGTTTTCAGTGTCTTTTGGACCGATGGGAAGCGCTACCGTGTCATCTATGCTCGGGATATGACCAATGGAGAGTTTGATTTTTTTGAAAGGAAGAGAGCGGAGGATGTATAACGAATTATGAATACTGAACCACGCCGCAGAGAAACCACCATTACCACCCGTCCCATCATCCTGGATGGTGATTTGGGTTTGGTGCGTGCTTGGAAGGACGTGCCTGCTTTTGAGTCGGAAGAAGCTGAGGGCAAGTTTTGGGCACAGCATCAGCTGGAGTCGCGGCTCATGCAAATGTCCATCCACCGCACCGATGTGCGTGAGTCGACCACCATCACGTTACGTTTCGATCCACGGATGCTGAGCCGTATTAAGCGCATTGCCCGCCGCCGCTACCTGAATTATCAGAGCATGATTAAGCAGTGGCTCAGTGAACGCATGGAGGAGGAAATGAAGGAAGGATGAGTGCTCAGGGTTCATGGTTCCCTCAGTTCTGCGCGCGGTGGGTTCCAAAGAGCTGGTTCTGGCGCCTTGGCATCGTGATCTGGCTGCTTGTTCTTTGGAACCTGTCTGCAAACTCGACGCTTCCAAGCGGTCCATCGTTTCCCTTTAAGGATAAGGTTCTACACTGTCTTTATTATAGTGGTGGAGCACTTTGCTTTTTGTTTGTCCTTTACGGTAGGAGGCCGTCTCTACCGCGTTTTCGCTCACTGGTGGTTCCGAGTGTCCTCTTCACTGCTATAGTCGGCGCTTCCGATGAGTATCATCAAAGCTTCACGCCAGGTCGCATGGGCAATGATCCTTGGGATTGGCTGGCGGATGTCTCAGGCGGTGTTCTAGCCGCCTACCTCGTCTGGCGTGTTCTGCGTTATCTGGCAGACCACTGATCCCAGAGCAGTTTCAGAACCATCGCAAAGACAACGCTAATAAAAATGATTCGTATAAAGGGTGCTCCATGCCGGATTGCCAGAGTTGCTCCGAGCCGCCCACCCATGAGCTGACCCGCAATCATCGCAGCAGCGACTTCATAGTTCACCCGCGCACTAGCTACAAAGACGATGAGGGATGCGGCATTGCTGGCCAGATTGGCCACTTTGGTAAAAGCTGTGGCATGTGTCAGTGTGAGTCCGATCAGAGAGATGCAGGCCAAGGTCCAAAAGGTGCCAGCGCCTGGGCCAAAGAAGCCATCGTAGAAACCAAGGATACCGCCAGCAATGCAGGCAAAGGTCGCCAAACTCAGTCGTGCTTTGGCGGTCGTTCGACCCAAACTGGGGCTGAATAAGACATAAATCGCAATGCCTAACAGCATCCACGGAACGATTTTTTTCAGCACCTCATTGCTCACTAGAGTAACAGCCCAGGTGCCTAAACCCGAAGAAAGAAAAGTCACGAGAACGGTCAGTCGAACTTCCTTCCAGCCGACGAGTCCAGCTTTAGCATATTTGATCACAGCCATCAATGTTCCCCAGGTGCTCTGCATTTTATTAGTGCCGAGTGCCATCTGTGGTGTCAGCCCAGCCCAGAGCAAGGCAGGCACAGAAATCAGTCCACCTCCACCAGCGATAGCGTCGATAAATCCGGCACTGAGTCCGGCGAGGAATAGAAGCGTCAGCAATTCCCAAGTCATTGAGATATTCTCGCCATCTGGAGAAGTGAGTCCAGCAAAGAATAGATCTAGCCAAATCGCCTTTATTTAGGTTAATCACTTCGTGAACATGAAGCGCTTTTTCTTCCCTATACTCATGACGCTCTCGTTAAATGCTCAGCAGGTGAGCTCTCCCGTTAGCAAGTTTCAGCAGCTGGATCAAACGATGCCGACGCCTTCGGCGCAGCGCATCGCTTCAGGGGCACCTGGTTCGGCCTACTGGCAGAATCGCGCAGATTACGACATCAGCGTGGAGCTAGATGATGTGAAGCGCAGCATCACGGCTGAAGCGAAAGTGACCTACCATAATGCGTCATCAGATGCACTGAGCTACTTATGGGTCCAACTTGATCAAAACTATCTATCTCAGCATGCAGATTCTCGTATCGTGCCAAACACTAAACGCGGAGTCGATCTGACCAAATTCAGTTACAGCGCCTTGGATCGTCTGCGTGCCTACGAAGAGTATGATGGGGAAATGAAGATCACTCAGCTGACGGATGCGCAGGGGAAGGCCCTGCCACATTCCATCGTGAAAACCATGATGCGCATTGACCTTCCAGAGTCGTTAGCTGCAGGGGCTGACTTTGTTTTCAAAATTGCCTGGAGTTATCCGATCAACGATACCAAACGCATCAGCGCCCGCACTGGCTACGAGCTTTTCAAAGAGGACGGTAACTGCATCTACACCATCGCCCAATGGTTTCCGCGCATGGCGGCTTATACTGATTACGCTGGCTGGGTGAATAAGCAGTTTCTCGGGACTGGCGAGTTCACTCTAGAGTTCGGGAACTATGATGTGCGTTTGACATTGCCAGGTGATCACGTCGTCGCGGCGACAGGAGAATTGCAGAATCCAGAGGTCGTTTTGACTGCTTCTCAGCAGCAGCGTTTGGAAAAGGCTCGAGGAGAAACGAAGAAACCAGTTTTCATCGTCACTCCTGATGAGGCCAAGATCGCAGAAAAAGGCAAGCCTAGCGGCAAGAAGACCTGGGTGTTTAAAGCTGCCAATGTGCGTGATTTTGCCTTTGCTTCTTCTCGTAAATTTGTCTGGGATGCTATGGCGGTGGAGGGTGCAAAAGTGAATGGCAAACCAGTGATGGCCATGTCTCTCTATCCAAAGGAAGGCATGCCGCTCTGGGACAAGTATTCCACTCACGCGATTGCTCACACCATCCAAGTTTATTCGCGTTATACCTTTGATTATCCTTATCCCGTTGCCTGGTCAATCCATGGAGCCATCGGCGGCATGGAATACCCAATGATCTGCTTCAATGGCCCGCGACCTGAGAAAGACGGCACCTATCCAGAAAAAACAAAGTACGCTCTTATCGGGGTGATCATCCATGAGGTCGGACATAATTACTTTCCGATGATCGTCAATAGCGACGAACGGCAGTGGACCTGGATGGATGAGGGCCTGAATTCCTTTGTCGAATACCTTGCCGAAGAAGAGTGGGAGAATGACTGGAATCACCGTCGGGATAATCGCGGCATGGTGGACTACATGCGGCTTACCGATCGTGTGCCAGCCATGACCAATTCAGAATCCGTCGCCGACCTGGGTCCCAATGCCTATGGACAACCAACGGCCGCTTTGAATTTGCTGCGTGAATACATTCTGGGTCGTGAAGCCTTTGATCATGCTTTCAAAACTTACGCACGCCGTTGGATGTTTAAGCGACCAACACCTTCTGATTTCTTCCGCACCATGGAGGATGCCAGTGGAGTCGATCTGGACTGGTTCTGGCGCGGCTGGTTTTACAGCGTCGATCATGTCGATGTTTCTATCGATGAAGTCCGTTGGATGCAGCTGGATTCTCGTGATCCAGCGATTGAAAAGCCCAAGAAGAAACGGGAAAAAGAAGAGTTGCCGCAAACTCTGGTCAAAGAACGCAACTATCCAATGACAAAACGTGTGGATCGCTTTCCCGAGCTGAAAGATTTTTATGACACTTTTGATGAGGCCGCAGTGCTGCCGAGTGAAAAGAAGAAGTTTGAATCCCTGATCAAAGATCTCAAAGAAGAGGAGATTGATCCCGCGCTCCTCCAGACCAAGCACAACTTTTATGTCTTTGAATTCAGCAACGTGGGTGGGCTCGTCACTCCTTTATTTTTGAAGATTGATTACACGGACGGCAGCAGTGAAGAGCTGAAAATCCCCGCAGAAATCTGGCGCTTTAATACCGAGAAAGCGTCTAAGCTACACTTCACCAAGAAAGAAGTGAAGGCCGTGACCTTTGATCCACGTCAGGAACTCGTGGACACCGATGTGGAAAACAACTTCTGGCCACGTCGTCCCGTGAAGAGCAAATTCCAGCTTTATAAAGACGATAAATCCACCAATCCAATGCGTGAGATGACCCAGAAAGAGAAGGTCAAAAAAGCAGACTCAAAAAATAAGGACGTGGAGGAAGACAAAGAAGAGGAATAACAGATCCCTCCTGGGTGCTCTTCATGCAATCTCTAGTAACCCTCATTTTCGCGCTAGCACTTGGCTTCTCTTGGCAGGCGCAGGCGCACACCCTTCATCAATCCACGGCTGAGGCTGAATACAATTCAAAGACAAAGAAGCTGGAGGTGAGTTTAACGGTCTTCATCGACGATCTTGAGCTGGCTCTGATCCGCCAGTCGGAAAAAAGGATCTCGTTTGAGAAGACGCCTGCGGCGGAGTTGGATGCGCAGATTCAGACCTACCTGATCAAGAACTTCCAACTGATGAATGCCAAAGGTGGCTCTTCCAGACTAACCTGGGTGGGAAGAAAAGTGGATGACGCCGCAGTGCAAAAAGAAGATCCCAAGGTGATCCTGTTTTTCGAGTTGGATTTGCCAGATGGATTCTCAGACATCACGCTGCGGTACGCCATCCTTCAAGATTTGTTTAAAGATCAGATCAATCTGCTGCATCTGCGCGGTCCTGCTCAGCCGAGTGAGTTGCTTTTCACTCATGATGAAGCCGAGAAACGACTCGATGATGTTCATTGATCCTTTACTGAAGCTTCCAGAGCTTCTTATCACTCCTCACAAAGACAGCTCCGTTGCTGATGGCTGGTGTGCAGAGTAAGGTGTCTTTCAGCTCGATGGTGTGGATGACTTCGCCTTCCTTGGCTGTGGTGTCGATGACTTGGAAGTCGCCGCGCTCACTGACAATGTAGATGTAGTGACCCACAGCCACAGGTGATCCGCTGAGTGGACCTTTGAGTCGGAGTTTCCAGGCTTCATCTCCATTGGCGATGCTGGCCTTGATGAGAACTCCGGTGCCATTGAGCACGTAGATCGAGTCGCCAATTACTAGCGGGCTGCCGGTGCCTGGCTTGAGACCTGCGGCGCGCCAGAGTTGTGAGGCGGCTCCGCGTTCTGGAGCCAGAGCGGTGAGCCCATTGGAGGGAACATAGATGGCATTCTGAGTCACCGCAGAGCTGGGGATCGTGCCTGCACCATCCGTGTAGTCCCATTCGATCTCGCCGGTCTTGGGGTTCACTCCTGTGAGACCTTTGCTGGATTGTAGAGCGACGACATTTTGGTAAACCACAGCGCTAGTCCAATTCGCGGCTTTCGGACGCTCCTTCTTCCAACGATTTTTTCCCGTCACCACATCAATGCCGACGGCAATCGATTCACTGTCGTTTTCACTTTGAACGACGAGCGTCTCATCCAGAACGACAGGAGAGGAAGACATGCCGAGGCTATTGCTGGCATTCGAGTAATCGTAAGTCAGACCGCGAAGCCAGAGTAGATTGCCATCCAGATCAAAGGCAAAGAGGTCGTTGGATGAATACAGGGCAAAGACGCGCTTGCCATCGCTGCACGGGGTCGGTGCAGCCACACTGGTCTTGTTGTGGGCCATCGTCCTGCCCGTAGCCTTCATCACACGCTCCCAGAGTTTTTTTCCATCCGAAGCACTGAAGCAAAAGACATGCAGATTGGCCTGATCCGGTCCGCTTGAACAAGTGATGAACACTTTATCTCCGACGACAATCGGACTGCTCAGCCCACGCCCAGGAAGATCGATGCTCCATGCAGTTGCAAGCTTCGGCCCAGGAGCCTTTGTTTCTGTCGAAATCGCGCTGGCATTCGGACCGCGAAACTGCGGCCAATCGGCGGCGGAGAGGAGGGCTGAAGGCAGAAGGATGAGGGATGAAAGAAGGAGAGGCGCGGGTTTCATTTGAGAAAATCTAGAAAGCTGAAAGTGATAAGTATAGGAACATCAATGCAGAGATAAGTAGCAGGACAAGAGATGCTATTTTGCCATAGTGGCTGAGGTGCCAAAGACGGAGGCTTAAACCCCACCCCCAATGAAAATGCATAAAAAATGCCGTCGAGATGTAGCCAATAGCAACGAAGGGAAGGGTTGGTCCAGTGGCGCTTTTAGCGTTTCTAGACGGGACGATAATTTCTCCCTGTCTGACTGCATAAACGACGTATCCAACGACGCATAGCTGAACGACATAACCCACGAACCACTTTTTGAGTGGGCCTCCTTCAGGCGGATGTGCTAGATCTTCGAAGTCAGACATGAGTCAGAGAAAATCACTTCTTCGCCAAAATAGCCGTCCCCGTGTCATCACAAACGCGGAGTTGGAATTGCCATTCGACGGTCCATGATTCGGTTTGTTCGTTTTGGCAGCATTTGACGAGAATCGAGTTTTTTCCCTTCTTGAGGTTCACAGGCAGCTTGTATTGATCCAGTTTGGCTCCGCGATGGTATTCATCACGGGCGAAGAGGAGTTCGCCATTGAGCCAGACTTTCCAGCCATCCTTGCAGCCGAGTCGGATCTGGGCATCGCGTGCCTCGACCGAATCAAACTCGGTGTAGGCATAGCCGGTGACTTCTTTGAGCATGGTGAAGGGCTTGTTGAAGTCGATCTGGCCGTATTCATCCTTGCTGGTGAAGTCGATCCATTTGGCCTCGGCGTTTTTTCCGGGATAGCTGGCATCTAGCTTGATCTCTTTTTCAGGTGGAAACTCGGTATCGAATCCTTGGCGTTCCACATTGGTGAAGGGGGCGATGAGTTTCCAGTCCATGAGAAACCCGAAGTGTTTTGGCAGATCGACGGGCTTGCCGAGGTCCTTGAGTTTTTTGGCCAAGTCCTTGATCTGATCTTCATCGCGGGCGCTGTTCATGGCCTTTAGGTAAGCGTTGGTCGCCTCGTCTTTGCGGCCTTGAGCCAGCTCTTCATCGCCTGCTTGCAGCAGCTTTGCCACGGGGTGACGACGCAGCTCGCTGCTTGGATCTTCTAGCAATGAAGGCGTGATCTTTTCGGCCAATTCTGGCTGCGCACGCTGGATGAGATCAAAAGCCACGACTCGTGGAGCAGGACTGTTTTTCGTATCGGCTAAAAAGGCCTGCACAGACTCAATGGGCAGCTTTTTGGACAAGATCGCCTGATCAGCAATCACGCCGACAGCCGCGCGTAACCAATTTTCAGCGAGTGGGTTGGCTCCGTTCATGCCCGCGAGCACTTCTGGCAGTGTGGTAGGATCAGCCTGGGTGAGCTGCTGCCAGGCACGGGTGGCTTTTTCATTCCCTGAACCTTCACGATTCACGGCGCGAATATCTTCCAGCGGAGCGCTCAGGCTGGCCGCCTGGACGGCAATGGAACTGAGGGTAAGACAACGGATCAGGGCGGCTTTCATGCGTGAGTGGATGCTTTCACAAAGAACGGGAATCGCCAAGACACAGTTTCGGGCTTCGTGCATTTTATTGGCTTAGACTGTGCCGCAACATGCGTCCAGGCATCGCCAAGAGAGGCGGAGACGCCGCTTGTGGTCTTTTTATAATGCTCCCACCACCATGAAAAGAAACGACCCTATCTCCCATCTGATGACCCGCAATGTGATCACCGTGCATCACGGCGATCCGATCTCCAGGGTCCGTGCTTTGATGCAGGAACACAGTGTTCATCACATGCCTGTCGTTCAAGGTGACCAGTTTGTTGGCCTCATCAGTTGGAGTGACATTCTTCGTGTGAGTTTTGGAGATACTTTCCAAACGGAAGAACGCACGGTTGATGCTACACTTGACCACACTTTTTCGATCGAGCAGGTGATGCAGAAAAATGCGACCACGCTGCAAGAAACAGGCAGTGTGCGCGAAGCCGCTGAGATCCTTGTGGCCAATAGTTTTCATTCCCTGCCGATCCTTTCTGGCAGCAAGCTGGTCGGCATGGTGACGACGACCGATCTCATCAAATATTTGCTCCAGCAATTTTAGCTCACTCCATCCCCAGCACTTTCCAAAGAAAGGCCCACTCGTCAGCCGTTTCTTCGATGACTTTGGTGAGGGCGCTGCCAGCGCCGTGACCAGCGTTGGTTTCGATACGGATCATCACTGGAGGTGCGTCTTTGGCTTGGCATTCCTGGAGGCGGGCGGCGAACTTGAAGCTGTGGGCGGGGACGACGCGGTCGTCGTGATCAGCGGTGGTAACCATGGTGGCAGGGTAGCGAGTGCCGGGCTTTAAGTTATGCAGAGGAGAGTAGGCGTAGATGGCTTTAAACTCATCTGCGTTTTCGCTGCTGCCGTAGTCGCTCTTCCAAGCCCAGCCGATGGTGAATTTGTGAAAGCGTAGCATGTCCATGACACCCACCGCTGGTAGGGCTGCTCCATAGAGCTCAGGACGCTGAGCCATGCAGGCTCCGACGAGCAACCCACCGTTGCTGCCGCCCATGATGGCGAGCTTCTTCGGTGAGGTATAGCCTTCTTTTTGTAGCCACTCAGCGCAGCCGATGAAGTCATCGAAGACGTTTTGTTTCCGCAGCTTCGTGCCTGCTAGATGCCACTCGGCCCCATACTCGCCACCACCGCGCAGATTGGCCAAGGCATAGACGCCGCCGAGCTCCAGCCAGATGGCACGACCGATGGAGAAATTCGGTGTGAGACTGATGTCAAAGCCGCCATAGCCATAGAGCAGGGTGGCGTTGCTGCCATCCAGCTTGAGGCCTTTTTTGTGCACCAGAAACATGGGCACTTTGGTGCCATCTTTACTCCTGACGAAGACTTGCTTGGTCTCAAACGGACTAGCATCAAAATCGACCTTAGGCTGCTTCCACAGGCTGCTTTTTCCACTGGCGACATCGTATTCATAAATGGCACCTGGAGTGGTGAAACTCGTGAAGATGTAATGGGTGAGATTGTCTGCGCGCTTGCCGCCAAAACCACCGACGGTGCCGATGCCTGGTAGATCGATCTCTCGCACTTTTTTACCCGTCAAATCATAAGCTGTCATGGCGGAGCGTGCATCTTGGAGATACTTGCAAAGTAATTCACCACCGATGCAGGAGACGCTATCAAGCTTGTGCGCACTTTCAGGAATGATCTCCTGCCACCGATCACGATCAGGCTTACTGATGTCGATAGCGATGACGCGATAACGCGGGGCTTTAAGATCGGTGAGGAAGTAGAAGACGGTGCCGACGTTTTCAATGAAACTGTAGGCAGCGTCGAAGTCGTTGAGCAGCTCGATCACCTTGGCATCGGCCTGCGTGAGGTCTTGGTAGAACAGACGGTTCTTGGGATCAGTGCCGTTGGTGACATTGTAGATGAGGTAATGACCATCATCGGTCACACCAGCATGCAGGCCCCAGTCGGGCTGATCTGGGCGGGCGTAGATCATCTTGTCTTCAGATTGCGACGTGCCGAGTTTGTGGAAATAGACGGTTTGATTTTTGTTCGCCTCTGTGAGAGCCGCGCCCTCTTTCGGTTTGGGAAAACGGCTGTAATAAAAGCCACTGCTATCCTTGGCCCAGGAGGCTCCACTGAACTTGACCCATTCGATGAGATCTTCTGTATCCTTGCCTGTGGCGATGTCTTTGACGCGGAATTCCTGCCAGTCGCTGCCGGCTTTGGAGACGCCATAGACCAGCCATTTGCCATCCTCACTCGGGGCTGTTTCTGTCAGTGAGGTGGTGCCTTCTTTGGAGAGCGTATTCGGATCGAGTAGCAGGCGAGCCTCACCATCGAGGGAGTCGGTCACATAGAGCACGCTTTGATTTTGCAGGCCTGAGTTCCGATTGTAGAACCATTTTCCACCATGCTCAAAAGGGATGCCGGTGCGCTCATAGTTCCAGGCTTTTTTTAGACGCTGGGCGATCTCTTCACGCTTGGGGATGCTTTTGAGAAAGTCAAAGGTCACCTCGTTTTGCGCTTTCACCCAGGCCTTCGTTTCCTCGCTGTTATCGTCCTCTAACCAGCGATAAGGATCAGCGACCTTCGTGCCGTGATAATCGTCGATGATGCTCTCGTCTTTTCGGGAGACAGGATAGGTCAGAGTTTGAGCAAAAGTGGAGGCGGACATAAAGCAGAGCAAAAGACTGGTACGCATACCGACCACAGGAGCGCGCGCCAAGCTGCCCGCAACAGTGAGAATGCTTGGGGTTCAAGTCACCAAGTATTCAAATAGATAACTAGGTGGGCGTAATGCTGGGAAATTTGCTAACAAAAAAGATTTTCTGTCAGGAAATAAACTTTCTGTCAAAGAGAGGGTAGCCACCACGCATGTTAGAGCACGATCACTTTCTTCCCCACTTCCTTGCAGTCCAGTCGGACCTGCGGGCATTTATTGGGGCGGCGGTGCATGATCCAGCGACTCGGGAGGATGTTTTTCAAGAAGTTGCCATGATCCTTTGGAAGAAATTTGAGCGTTATGATCCAGCTAAGCCTTTCGGGGCCTGGGCGCGGGGTATCGCGTCTCGAAAGATTCTGGAGGATCATCGGATGAAGGGGCGCCTGCCAGAGTCCTGCACGCCAGAGGCACTGGAGATGCTGTCTGCCGGCTTCATGGCGGATGAGGCGGAGTCTCCTTGGGAGGCACGGGAAACGGCGCTGAACCACTGCCTAGACACATTGCCAGAGCGCAGTGCCCGTTTTATCCGCGACCGTTATCATGTGGGCCAGCCGGTGGAATCGATGGCTACTGAAGCCGGTCTCTCCGTGGACGCCCTTTACCAAACCCTCAGCCGCCTGCGCCGTCAGTTACGTGACTGCGTGCAGCGCCGGTTGGGACTCTCTCTAGAATCCGAATGAAGCCTGGCCCCCGCAGCGCTGAGTTTATCACTCTCATTGACCGTTGGCTGGATCAAACCGCCACCGCTGAGGAAGCCGCACGCCTCTGGCAGGCCGTGGCCGAGTGTCCTCAATGCGCTGCCGCATTGGCTGCTGCGTCTCGTTTTGAATCCCTGCTGGAGAGCACAGTTCAGGAGCGTGTGAGTGAGGGGAAGCTGATGGCCCCAGTGGCTTTGCCCAGCCTCCAAGAAAAGCCCCGACAAGACTTGCGCCCATGGCGACAGGGCAGCCAGATTCGCCGTTGGTTGGCATCCGCTGCGGCCCTCATTCTAGTTGGTTTAGTCAGTGTTTATTTTTGGAATGAAGCAGGCATGGAGCGGCCAGCCGTTGCCGTGCATGAACTGGTGGGGCCGATTCAGCAGCCGCCACTTCTTCTACCGCAAGCGCCTAGCAACCCGATCAAAGATGAGGTGAAGATCGCCGATGCGAACTCTCAAGAGCCGAAAGAGCTGCTTACTGACCATTTGGATCGTTTTTTTCTGACGGGCGTGTCCTTGGACAAAGTGCCACTTAGTCGTGCCATCGGTATTCTCCAAGGGCAACTAAATGAAGTAAATCGGGATGCTGCCCTGGCGCTGGATCAGCTCCGTGTGCTGGTGCCAACGGGTGCCTCCCAGCGGCGGATCACGTTTCATAGCGGCCCGATTCCTTTTTTAAAAGCCGTCCGTGCTGTGGCTGCGCTCGCGGGCTGTGAAGTGGAGGTGAGTGAGCCGCAGATCACCATCACGATTCAGCAAAGCATCTATCCTGAACTGGTGAAAAAGCGTGTTCTTTCAGACATGCTGGCAGGGCGACTGAATGCTAGCGGTAGTCCTTCGATCACCGATCCTGAGCGATTGGCAGCTCTGCGTGAAGACGCTGAGTCTTTAGGCGTGAAGCCTGCTGTTGATGGCAGCGCCGCCATCTCCCGTGGCCAATGGGAAGCTTTAAAAATGCTGACCGAGACTCGGGAACTGCTGGGGCGTCTGCCCATGCCAAGCTACGCCATCTATGCGCTGCCGAGTGACAATCAGCCTCAGACAAATCGGGTGCTCACAGCCGAAGAAGTGGACAAAGAACGCCAGAAAATGGCCGCAGCGAAAGCGGTGCCTTTGGTGACCTTCACTCCGCAGCTGGCTTCACCAACCAATCGCGCACCTATTCAGTTCCAGCCTTACGGAGACACGGTATCGCTGACCTTGAACCCAGCCTACGATCCAGAGGCCGATCGCCGAGCCAGAATGGGGCCACAGCCAGGGGCTAATCCGGTGGTCGCCTCGGCAATGCCTGTTAGCAAGGAGAATGGCGAAGGGATACTCATCTCTGGCAGACATTTAGGAGTTAATAGCCTATCTTTCGGTCTCTCTGCGCAATCGCCAGCCGGGGACATGCTGCTCATTCTGCCAGTCACGACTCCAAGTTCCCCGCCGCCCCCTGTCGAATAAGTATCCTTTCTTATCTTGCCAAACCAACGTTTTTTCTGTAAAACTCTCAATCCCAACTCAAGCCATGAATCTTAACCGTCTCTTAAAGATCACCGCAGCACTCTTTTGTCTGAGTGCGCTGATCCAGACCACTTCAGCTCAATCAGCGTCTTCGGCTGCTGTGCCACTGCGTTTCACCCTGAAAAATCGCACGGCCACCATCGCTGTGGAACGTGGTGTGCAGCAGGTGGTGTTAGAGCAAAAATCCGGCGCTGGCTGGAAGCCGATCAACGTCTCTTATCCCACCGCAAACACCTGGGCCGCCGTGCGTCGCGTCACGGTCAATCTTCCTGCTGCCATTCCAGCTTCAGACCTGCGGGTGCAGGGTTACCGCGAGGCTAAGTTCCCAGCGCGTTTTTTGAAGGGTAAACGTAGTTTTAATCGCAAAGATTTAAATCCCAATAGTGCTCAGTTGACCCTGAATTCAGGTGGGCCAGTGATGATGAACAATGCCTCTGGCACAGTCAACGCTGCTGCCGATGCAAAAGCCACAACCGCTAAAGCTGTGGAGTCAGACATCTGGCAGATTGTGGGAGATCAGGTGTATTTTTTCAATCAATACCGCGGCCTGCAAATTCTCGACCTGAGTGATCCGACACTACCTGTGCGAGTGGGCAGTCTGCGTCTGCCAGCCAGTGGCGAGCAAATGTTCTTGCTGGATGAGGTCGGATCGACCGTTGCTCTATTAGGCCGCTCCAATGACAAAACTCGTCAAGGTGCTGCCACGGTTTGGCTCATCCGCGTAACTAATGGCGTGCCTGCTTTGATTGGAGAAGTGCCGCTGGATGGAGCGATCACAGACACACGCTTGATTGGAACGACGCTGCATGTCCTCTGCAGCATTTGGTCACAGAGCTCAAACAACTGGAATCCTGAATCTGTCCTCACCAGCATTGATCTCTCAGACATGAACGCGCCACAAAAGCTAGGCTCTCTGAGATTCCCTGGTTGGCCCTCGGCCCTGCAGGCAGCTGAAGGTCATCTGATGATCAGCACGTCCCGCTCGTCAGGTTATGGTTCAAACGTTCACGTCATTGATGTTGCCGCTGCTCCAGTCTTGGTAAAGACCCTCACACCGCTTGGTCAGATCCAGGATAAGTTTAAAATGAACATCGTCCATGGCGCAGTCGTGACCGTTTCCTTGGACTGGCAGAATTGGTCAAGCCGGCAAACTTGGGTGGAAACTTTTCCCCTCGCAGGTAGCAGCGTCACGCCCCTTTCCGCTATCGAGTTGCTGAGCGCCCGTAATGAGCAGCTGCACGCCACTCGTTTTGATGGGGATCGGTTGTATGTCGTGACCTTCCGTAACACCGATCCACTCTTCATCGTGGACATCGCTGATCCCTCAGCCCTGGTGCTTTCAGGTGAGCTGGAAGTGCCCGGCTGGAGCACTTATCTAGAGCCTCTGGGCGATCGCCTTCTCGCTGTCGGTGTGGAGGACTGGCGCGTCACCGTCTCACTCTTTGACGTCACAGATGTTACCGCCCCGACCTTGCTCTCACGCCTGCCGCTAGGAGCTGAAGGCACCCACAGCTGGAGTGAGGCCAATTATGATGAGAAAGCTGTCGAGTATCTGCCTGATCAGGGTGTGGTCATGGTGCCATTTCAGACGTGGGGCTGGAGAGCAGGTAGCGGGCAGAAAGCCATCCAGATCGTTAATGTCGGAACAGATGTCCTCACCATGGGCACCACGATCAATCACAGCTTTAATCCCCGCCGTGGCAGCTGGATCGCTGGTCACTTCGTCACCATCTCAGGTCAGGAACTGCTCGTGCATGGCACAGATGCCACAGACACAGCTCCAGAGGTCACCCTCTCCTTGGCTTGGCGCACGGACCGGGTGGTGCCATTTGGCGATTACCTGGTACAGATCGAAGATGGCAGCATGGGCTATTATGGCGGCTGGTTCGTCCGCGATATCCGCGGCATTGGGAGCACGGCTGGAACCTCTGCCAAGTTACGTATCTCTCCTGCCAGCGATCCTGATTCACTCCTGCAAATCGTCGATTTAGGTGCTGGTAGGGTGGTTGGCGTGACTGAGAAAGACAACCGCCTCTATCTGGCCCAATGGGTGCCTGCTGCGGATAGTGTACCACAGAGCTTACGCACAGTCGTTCTAGAGCTTGGCGCAACACCCACAGTGACTGAAGTTAGCCGAGTGGAGCATGATCTAAGTGGGCTCAGCGAATACCAGATGAATCTCGATGCTATTCAGCCGCTTTGGACCAGTGACCAAACGCTCGTCTGGTATATTCCAATGCAAATGCCGCGCTGGTGGGGATGGTGGGAGCCTGTAGTAGTTAATGGCGGTGTTCTTTCTTTGGTAACACCTGTTGCTAGCCCCCTACGAGTAGCAGCCAATAGAACGGCACCCATCCTCTCCACTACTAACCCAGCTGCCGTCCTATGTCCGCTGACTGTAGGTGCCTCAGGCATTACCGCTGCTCAAGCTCAGTCCGTCAATGTCAGAGGCAGTCTGCGTGGCACTAGCCGCGCCTTTGTTGAAGCAGGCTTCATTTACTTCAGCTATGATACTGCGGTGGAGCCCGTGGCCAACACAGTTAGCACAACCACGCTTTCTCAAGGCGCTGCTTCTTTCACCATCAAATCGGTGGCCCTCAGCCCAGTCATTTATCCCTATTACAACTACGACTGGCGCGTTGCTTCATGGCTGCAAGTGGTGGACTGGCGTGCAGCAGCACCGGTTTTGCGTGATCCAGTATCCATCCCAGGTCAATTACTGAGCGTGGCCCAAGCCGATGCTCAAGGTGCCGTGATTCTAACTAATTCTGATCAGCAGATCAGCACGACAGGAAGTGCCACCCGCGTCATTCAAGCCAGCGGCTACGATGGTGTCAGCGCTTGGCAGTTGGACAATTACATCACGGCGACTCCTTTTTACTCTGCTAGCACCACTGACGGCACACGCCTGTATCTTGCCAAGGAAGCAGGGAGCAAAGGCGTGGTGGGAGTCGGTTACAATAGCATCACGGGGCGCTTAACTCAGATCAATACTTGGACGACTACCGAGGTGCCTTCCATGTTGAACGTCATCAGTGGTCATGTCTTGGCCAGCAGCTATGGCAATCTGGAAGTGGCTAGTATCTCCACTGCTACAGGTGTGCTGACACCAGTTGCCTCCTTTGATACCCCGACCAATCTTTGGCTCCAAGTGAATCGTGCCGTCTTCACACCGAATCTAGATCTTTGGATTCCCGCTGCAGATTATGGCGTCGAGTATCTCCAACGTAGCTCATTGGCACCTTATAGCTCAGTGGTACCTTATAGCTCAGTGGCACCTTAACCCATGTGGTTAGTTCTCTAGACTGGAAAGGCCTCCCAAAACTTACGGGAGGCCTTTTTTTGGCAGATGAGGAGAACATCGCTGCTCAATAAAAAGCCCCGCAGCTCTTTCACGGAGCACTGCGGGGCATAGGGCTTTGTCAGCCTTGAAGGATTACAGAGAAGCCTTCAGAGCGGAGGAAGCAACGAAGCGAACGCTCTTGGAAGCTTTGATCTTCATGGATGCTCCAGTCTTTGGGTTGCGGCCTGTGCGAGCTGCACGCTTAGCGACTTTGAAGGTGCCAAAGCCAATGAGCTGAACGCTACCGTCTTTCTTCACCCCTTTTGCGATTGCGGAGAGAACAGCTTCGAGAGCTTCGCCTGTGGCGCGCTTGGTGACTTCACCACCGAGGTTCTTTTGGATGAGTTCGAGGAGTTGGGCTTTGTTCATGCTATTATTTTCGGTTGTTGCTGGTATTGATGCTCAAGTATTTCCGCCAATGAATTAAACGGAAACGTCATTGATTAAGAGGCTATTCAAGCGTTTCCGTCAAACATAAAATATTAACAATCCCTGTAGCTAGGCCATTCCATGAGTTACCCCAAGTTGAAAATGTTCTTAACCCCTGAGTTCGCAAATTCCGTGCATGAGTCGGCATTTCTTGCTCCAGGATGCTTCGTTCTTGGTGCGGTAGACCTAGCGGCAGAGTCGAGCATTTGGTTTGGCGCTGTACTAAGAGGGGACATCAACCGCATCATGATCGGACCTCAGTCCAATGTGCAGGATGGCAGCGTGTTGCATGTGAGCGATGATTTTGCCTGCATTTTAGGGCAACGAGTGACTGTGGGGCACCGTGCTGTGGTTCACGCCTGTACGGTTGGGGATGAGGTGCTCATCGGCATGGGAGCCATCATTCTAGATGGTGCTGTGATTGGTGCACGCAGCATTGTCGCCGCAGGTGCTCTGGTGACGAAAGGCATGCAGGTGCCCGAAGGATCTCTGGTCATGGGATCTCCTGCGAGAGTTGTCCGCTCGCTTACCGAAGCCGAGCAACGATCCAATGTGGATCTAGCCTTAAAATATGTGGAGATTTCAAGGCGCTATCTTGCGATGGATGTTTCGGCGCTCTTGGTTAAGCCCTCTGGGACTTGACACGAGGAGGTTGTCGATTTTTCGAAACGCCATGAGGCGGATGGGTTTGCGTCCCCTTTTCTAAGATGATGCTTGAGTGAATCATTGAGGGCCTTTTTGCGCTTTCAGCCAAGCGCTCAGGGCCTTCACGTTTTGAACGAAGTCTAGGCTGTCAATTACGCCGCCTTTGGGTTTGGTTTTCTTGCCGTTTGTGTCACGCATCACAGCGCGTTCGCCATCGGTGATGGGCCAGGAACCGTCGGGCTTTTGTTCGGTAAGAATGGTCTGGATGTCTCTCTCAGTGGGCGGGTAGGCCCAGCGTTCTTTTTCGGTGTGGGGAAAGACGACGGGCAGACCTCTGGCGATCTGGCTACTTGCGATTTCGAGGGCACTGAGTTCGCTGTCCCAGACCCAGCCGTAGTTGGATGAGGCTTTTTGATCGGAGTAAGTCAGCTCAAAGCCTTTGCCGTTGGGACCGCGCTGGAAGTAGAGCGGCTTGTTGGTGTTCAGTTCGTAGAAGCGGGCTAGTTTGTTGCCGGGTAGCTGCACGGTGCGCAGGTAGGTGATCGCTTTGGCGACGGATGGCAGGTATTTTTTGTCGCCAATAGCTGCAGCAAGCTTCAGCAGCGCCCACATGGCGGATTGGCTTTCGCGGCCGCAGATGGAAGTGGGTTCAAAGGCGCGACTCCACACGGGCTGCATCTCGGCGTTGTATTGCTGCGCCCATGCGGGCTGCGGATCGGGCATCTGGGCTGTGACGAGAAAATCGCCTGCGCGCTTTGCGGCATCAAGGTATTTTGGATTGCCGCGAAGCTGCCAAGCTAGCAGCAGCGTGCTCATCAAAGTGGCATGTGTGTTGTCATTGAGCACGTAGCAGCCAGTGAAGTCCTTCGGCCATTTGCGCGGCCAATCAGCAGGGTAGTTGCCAGACTTGATTGGATACTTGTTTTCGGGAGGAGATGAAGAGGGAGCGTCATCGAAATTAGCGCTCCAGCCTCCGACAGGATACTGCGTCATTAAAATCGTGTGCAGGGCGAAGTCGGTGGCCTCTTTGATTTCGGTATCATTACTCTTGAGGGCGTGATCGATTCGCACCAGCAAACGTGTCGCGGCCTGTGATACGTCATCATCATAAGTGGAGTAATTGGTTTTCTCCTGACGACGCCAGCTCTGCCAGCCAGCCTCGCGTGTCGCGGTTTGCGTTCGTGGAATGAGCTTCCCGTTCACATCGCGACGATAGAGTTTCAATGTGCGAGCTTTGATATCAAAATGCCCCGAGTAATCCCAGCCGCCCGAAGCTAGCTGCGTGCGCGAAAGACACCTCGCAGCCTCGACGGCGGCTTTGAGGCAGGTTTCGTCCTTGGTGGTCTCATAGGCATCTAGCATCGCCATTCCGACCGCAGGCGTGCCTGGTGGCTGAATCCAGATTGTGTCTGCACCGGGAATGCCTTCTGCTTCACGCAGCGTGAAGTCGGCGCTGTAGCGGTAAACGTAACCGCCGTGGGTCGCCGCTTTCGAGTGGTAGAAGGTGACGGCTTTGATGATCGCTGCGGAGACTTCGGAAGGCGTTGCAGCATTCGCGGGCGCTGAAACGACGAATGAGTAAGCCAGAATGAAAATCCAGTGATGAACAACGGATGATGAATGGGACATGGAGAGCAAGGGTGGCGAATTCTTTATTGGCGATTCTTTTTTCCATTTCCGCCGACGGCAATGAAGGAGCCGCGGAGCAGAACGTAGAGTGTGTGGTGCCGTGGGGCGAAGGGGTCACGATCTGTCACGACTTAGTGGTGACTCTGCATGAGGAGACCGGACAGACGAACAGTTTTATCCTGAGAAATCGTTCCACTAAGATCCAAGCGTCTATCGTAAAACCTTAGTTCCAACCAAACTTCTTGATGACGGAGCGCTTACGAAGCCCTTCCATCCATTTGTCGATGACGCCTTTGGATTTTTCGGACTGGATGGCGCGTTCGATTTCAGGGCGGACTTCTTTTATTGGTTTTGCGGTGCCGTGCTTGATGGCGTCGCAGGCGATGATGATGTAGGCGGCTTCGTCATCAATGACGTCACTGATGCCACCTGTTTTTAAGAGGAAGGCGACGTTGGCGATGGAGGGTTTCATTTGGTCTTTGGCCATCCAGTCCCAAGCTCCGCCGTCTTCGGCATGGCTGTCCTGAGAGTAGGTTTTGGCGGTTGTGGCGAAGTCAGCGCCTTTGAGCAGTTTGCTGCGGATTTCGCTGGCGATTTTGCGCTGGCTTTCGGGTGTGGCAGCGGCTTCCCCACTGAATCGGGGAACGGTGATGGTGCTGATTTTGATCATGCCGCCTTCACGCCATTGGTCGATGTTCTTGTTGTAGAAGTCTTCGACTTCTTTCGGAGTAGCGGGGGCTTGCTGGGCGGCTTGCTTGCCACGCATGGCCTGGACAATCATCATCTTTTCACGCAGGGCACGGAATTTTTTCAGGGTCATTCCGCTGCCGGCGAGTTCACGGACAAAGGCATCGCGGTCGCCTTTGAAGCTGTCGCGAATGATGCCGTTAATGTCATCATCGACCCACTGGGATTTGATCTGGGCTCCGAGGCGCTTGAATTCGGCAAGCACCAGCTCGCGGTCGATGAGGCTGTCCAAGGCCGTGGAACGCAGATTGGCCATTTCACGCTGGAGGGTGTCAGGATTGCTTTGCAGCTGGAAGCGCAGGATTTGCTCCTGAGCATTGACGGCGTCACGCACTTCAGACTTGGTGACGACGTTGCCGTTGACGACTGCAGCAATGCCATTGGACTCGGCATGAGTGGAGAATTGGCTCAGTGCAAGCAGGGTGAGGAGCAGAAGAAAGAAGCGTGTCATGGAATGCAAAAAGACGAGCATGGCTTTGAAGGGTCGACGGTTAACCACCAGACGGGTCGCTAGCAAGAGGTAAAACACGTTCTTCTGCGCTTAGATCTTGTCTTTTGCTTTGGTTTTCAGCAAACACAAGATTCTTCAGGAAAAGCTGGGTGTTCGGAGCTTGAAAGGCTAAGCTCAATCCATCTCCCATGCTTGATCCCTTCGTCACACTCGCCGATGCCGGTTTTTCCCAGCAGGGAGATCTGATCAAGGCTGCCGGGGATCACTGGAGTCAGGAGTTGATCGTGAGTCTCGACTGGCTGCGGATCGCGGAAGTGGTGCGCGCGATCGCTTCTCACAGCGGCTGTGAGTTGGCGAGGTCGGTCGTTCTGGAGGATGGCTCGGTGGTCTTTGCGATGATCGAGCGTCCGACGACAGCTGAGCCTCAGCGGGCTTTGGTGAAAATCGCTGGCTGGAATGAATGGGGAGCGACTCCGACGAGCGTGATGCATTTTGCTCGTGAGATTCTGACGGCGAATAAGGCTCGGGGTATTTTGATTTCCCCAGGAGGATTCACGCCCGCGGCTTTACTGGCGGCGCAGGAGCATCGGATCGAGACGGTGGACACCGCAGCGCTCTATGCCGTCCTGCAGAGTCTGCCTGCGGCGCGCAGCGACTTTTTTTTCACCATTGCCACGGTGGGAGATTGCTCCACACCGACCTGCCCAGTTTGTCTGCAAAAGCTGAGTCGTGTGGAGTCGGTAGCGCAATCGAACATTCCAGATTGCCGCGTTTTTGATGAGAGTTGTTTGATTGCTGAGCCTGTGCATGCCGAACGCGTGGAGGTTGCGGCACGGACTGAGGCGACTTTTCTGCACGAGGTGAAGGCGCGGGAAATTGTCATTTCTGGAGATGCTTTCGGTGACTTTCTCTGTAAGGGGCCGGTAACGCTGATGCCCGGGGGCACGTTGAGTGGCTCTGTGGCCGCGCGCTCGCTGAAGGTGCATGATGGGGCCGAGTTGCTTGGGAGTTTCCGGATTCTGAGTGGTCCTCCGCAGTCCTTCATCACAGAGATCCGGCGCTGGCACTGGCTCTGCCGGAGTGATCGGAGGAAGGCGGAATGCGCGCGGGTGATGTTTGAGCCGCACGGGAACTGATCTTTCGGACGAAACCTTTTTGAGAATCATGGAATATTTACTGCCAAACCTGTTCCCATAGACGAACTCTATTTCATCTGAAAGTTTGACTGCCATCGTAACGCATGAGTAGTCGCACCTAATCCATCATCCACCCATCCGCGACCATGAAAACCCTCTTAACCCTCTTTGCTGCTATGTCTGCCATGCTCACTCCTGTCTCTGCTGCCGATCCTGCCCCTGCGGGTCAAACTGAAATAGCCATCCTTGGCGGTGGCTGCTTCTGGTGCGTGGAGGCTCAGTATAAAATGCTGAAAGGCGTCAAGAAGGCAGTCAGTGGCTATGCCAACGGCACCGTGGAAAATCCGACCTACAAGCAAGTCTGCGAGGTAGATACTGGCCATGCAGAAGTCGTGCAGATCGAGTTTGATCCGGCTATCATTGGCTACAAAGACATCATCGATCTCTTCTGGCTGGCGCATGATCCGACCACCTTGAATCAGCAGGGAAACGACATCGGCACGCAATACCGTAGCTCTATTATCTATTTGAGTGAGGAGCAAAAAAAGATCGCCGAAGCCTCCCTGGCCGAAGCGCAGAAGGAGCAGACGGGGAAGATTGTCACAGAGATCGTGCCTTTGAAAAAATTCTTCGCTGCCGAGGACTATCATCAGGAATACTTCGCAAATAATCCGACGGCCGGCTACTGCCGTGTCGTCGTTGGTCCAAAGGTGGCTAAGTTTCGCGAGAAGCTGGCAGCGAAACAAAAGCTACAAGAATCCAAATGAAGCGTGACTCGTGTTTGGTGAGTGGCATTAAAGCAATACACTAGCTCGCATGAATGATCAGGTCGCACTCTCGGCAGACTGGCATCGGCTAGCAATCCAATCGAGTCGAGATTCAGCTGAAGCAGGTCTTGCCTTGTCTTGTGGGAACTAGTTTGCCCTGAGCCGGGACGAGTTATTTGTGGAGCGACGGCGCTTTGTTGCAAAGGCGGACGCACTGCTGCAGCTCGAGTCACAGATGCATCTGCGCTCTGTGCTTGACCTCTGCACTTTGCCTGCCCGTGAACCCTGATGCCGCGTTTGTGTAATCGATTGTGGACCCGCAGGCCTGGCAGCAGACGGACGATTGGCTTGAAAAGCCGGAGGCGGAAAAGATCATCACTCCAGAGGAAAAAGAAGAGCAGCAGGCAAAGATCGACGCCCTCCGTGATCAGGAGAAATGGTTCAGCCATGAAAGCCTCCATGCTACTGATACACTGAAAGAGCAGCTCCAGCGTGAGATCGGCAACATGGCCCGCGGACCAGGCACGGCACCGCTGACTTTATCTAAGCCTCCCGACTAACTTGACTGGAGTTACGCAGCCGAAGCAAGACTGGCGCGAGTTCCTGACGCCCGAAGAGAAAGAGGTGCTGAAACGTGTGTTTAAGTAGAAGGCTAGGTCTTAAAACGGGATTGGCTCGTGCCATGCTCGGCACCCATTCTGAAGATCTCCCCTGTGCCACTTCAAGTTTACCTCAAGCACTACTGGTTTCCACTACACTCAATTGCGGACACTACCGACAAGAGAAGCCGTATCCAACCACAATATCGGAACAATGGACAGGCCACATAATCAACGTGTCAACCCTAACTCAACTGACGCTTATGAATGCTAAGACCACAAACGCCACTACGCCTTCCAGCAAAGCACGCTTCATCCAGACACTAGCAGATAGCCCACTGTTTCGTCTCCATCAAAGCGCCTTCGATGATCTTACCCGACTTTCTTTGAGCCTAGTTCCAGCCAAAGAAAGTGAGCATGGTGTCAATGAACTGACAACGACGTTTGAAGGCGGACTGGCGATCACGCGTGTTCCTGTCCGGATTGGCAAAAACACCATCGCATTCATGCAGATGGGTTCCACAAGCCTGATATCACCTGGAGCCGCTGCCTTTCATGAAGTCGCTCGTGAGATGCTTGCTGATGACAAAAGTGCGACTGAAATCCGCACGGCGAAGGCCTACTTTGACAGCCATCCGACGACCACAGTCGAACACTACAACGCTGCGAAAATCGTCTTAACCAGCTTTGCCTCACAGCTCGCTGAAAACGCCCATCGGATGCTATTTGCGCAGACGACTCATGAACCCGATGTGGTGCGTAATGCTAAAGCTTTCATCCACGATCACCTCACTGAAAACCTCAGCCTCGAAGCTGTCGCGAATGCCGTTAATGTCAGCCTTTTCCACTTCTGTAAGCTGTTTAAAAAAGCGACTGGCCTAACATTCACTGATTTTGTGAACCACGCCCGTGTGGAAAAAGCCCGCCGCATGCTGATGCGTCCTTCCTGCCGGATCACAGAAGTGGCTTATGATGTCGGCTTCCAGTCCCTTTCCCATTTTAACAGAAGCTTCCGCAGAATCACCAGCGAGAGTCCTACTGAGTTCCGCAGTCGACTGAAATTGGGTAGCCAGGAAGCCTGTCTGATGGCCTGAGGTGTAAATTTTACCATCCCTTCACAAATCTCAGGCTCTGAGGACATAATTCCTTAATACAGGAGTGGTCTGTTGTGTGTGTGACAACGCTGGTTCGTGCCAGCAACGCCACGTTCCAAAACACATAACACAACAGACGATGAAAACCTACAACCATGGAATCATGAACCGCTGGGTCCCAGCGGTCGCCGCTCTCGCGCTCAGCAGCGTCACCAGCGCCGTCACAGCGCAACAACCACCGCCACCCGCTGGTGCAAAACCACCAGCAGGTTCAATGCCATCCAACGGTGCCGGCATGATTCCTCGTCCTGACCCGACAAAACAACCACCACAAGGTCAGTCACCACAGGGTCAGCGCCCGCCGATGCCTCCACAAAATGCAGGCCAGCCGTTACCTCCTAGTTTGCCGACTTCGTTTATTTTACCCTCTGAATCTCGCGCAGCAGACGGCAGCTCGAATAACCTGACAAGCACCACCTGGGGGACTCCTGGCAAACCCTTTGTCCGACTCGCACCCAACACGTATGCCGATGGAGTCAGTACACCTTCTGGTGCGACTCGTCCCAGCGCCCGTGTGGTCAGCAATGCAGTCGCCAAGCAGCAAAACCTGCGCCCGAATCGACGCGGGGCCAGTGACTTCCTCTGGCAGTGGGGTCAGTTTCTCGATCACGATCTGGATGAAACACCCACGGCTGATCCTGCCGAAAGCTTTCCGATCGTCGTGCCGGCAGGTGATCCCTTTTTTGATCCCACCAACTCAGGCACCGTGACCATGGGGCTGAATCGGAGCGCCTACGAATCCGTGCTCGGAGTAAGGGAGCAAAAAAGTGCTGTGACAGCATGGATCGACGCCTCTCATATTTATGGCTCTGATTCAGCTCGTGCGGCGGCGTTGCGTGCCAACGACGGCACTGGCCGACTCAGGACCTCCACCAGTGCTCATGGTGATCTTCTGCCCACCCATTCAGAGGCTCTCGCAGCACTGCCTCCCGTGCCAGGCTTCTTTGTTGCAGGTGACATTCGTGTGAATGAGCAAGTGGGTCTCATCGCGATTCACACGCTGTTCATGCGTGAACATAACTACTGGGCGGATCTCTATCGCACCGCCAACACCGAGGCAGACGATGAGGAAATCTATCAGTTTGCCCGACTCATAGTCGGCGCTGAAATGCAGGCTATCTCGTATCGCGAGTTAATTCCTACCTTGCTTGGCCCAAATGCGCTCAAGCCATACAGGGGTTACAAAGCCGATGTGAATCCGACGATCTCCAATGAATTTGCCACAGCGGCGTATCGTCTAGGCCACAGCCTACTCTCTCCCACACTCCTTCGTCTGGATGAAACCGGCACCGAGGTTGCCGCAGGAAACCTCACCCTAGCAGGCTCATTTTTCCAACCACAGCAGATCGCCGATCACGGCGTGGATGTCATCCTGCGTGGTCTTGCGACCGGTCGCGCTCAGGAACTGGATGAGTGGATCATTGACGACGTGCGTAACTTTCTCTTTGGTGCCCCTGGCGCTGGTGGACTTGACTTGGCATCGCTCAATATTCAGCGTGGCCGTGATCATGGCCTACCCAGCTTTGCTCAAATGCGCGGCGCTTTGAAACTCCGCCCAGTCACACGCTTTCAGGACGTGAACCCGAATCGCCAAGTTGTGGCTGAGCTTGATGCCGCCTATGACAGTCCTGCGGACATTGATCTCTGGATCGGAGGCCTCGCCGAAGCCGACCGGCCAGGCTCCATGGTGGGAGAGACCTTTCAGCGCATTTTGGTGGATCAATTCACCCGCATTCGGGACGGCGACCGCTTCTGGTATGAAAAGACCATGTCTCCTGAAATGGTCCGCATGATCAACGCGCAGACACTCAGTGTGATCATTCATCGCAATACAGAGATCAAAGCTGAAGTCGGTAAGAACGCCTTCATGGCTCCACCTCCACGCCGAGCCGGCCCTCCGCTGCGCAATCAGTCACCTACTGGAGCAAAGCCACCTGCTGGCAATCCACCCGCTCGCTAAGTCTGATCTGAATTCCCCCCAACGGCCCATGCTACGAAAGTGGCATGGGCTGTTTTTTTGGAACAAGCAATCAATCTAAACTTTGGGCTGAATGTGCAATGAACTTGCATTAAATGGCTCGACAATTCATTGATTGATGAATGCGCGTCACCATTCTTTCTGGATTTCTTGGCTCTGGCAAAACCACACTTCTTCGTCGTCTATTGCGAGAGCAAAAGGCATTGCGTCTGGGGGTGATCGTCAATGACATGGCTGAACTGGAAGTGGATGGAGACTTGGTTCGTAGTGCAAATCGTATTTCAGAGACGGAGGGAAATTTGGTGAGTCTCTATGCTGGATCGATCAGTGGAGATCAGCGCGCTGCTTTTGCTCAGGCATTGGCCTCATGGGAGAATCGCACGGACTTGGATCATCTCGTCATCGAGACTTCCGGCAGCACTCATCCCTGGCCTTTGATCGAGGAGATTGCGCGTCGGCCTGCCTACTCGCTGGATACCTTTGCGACTCTGCTGGATGCTAAAGCTTTTGTGGAAGATTATGGTGCTGGAAAGGTGCTCTTTGAAAGCCTGATCCGAAATGAAGAGATACAAACGCGCAGCACGGCCAACTTGTTGGCTGAGCAGATCCAGTTTGCCAGTGTCATCTTGCTGACCAAAACGGATCGTGTGCGTGCAGAGGATCTGCCGTTCATCATCAAGTGTCTGGAGATCCTGAATCCTCAGGCTGAAATCCATCCTGTCACTTATGGACAGATCCCTCACGCCCGGCTGCTGGGCACGGGTAAATTCAGCCTGGATAAAGCGTATCTCATTGGCCGTGCGTGGCGGGAGAATGCTCCAGAGCATTTGGGTTTAGCGGATGCTTATGATATCAGCAGCACGGTGATTTGTGATCCGCGCCCTCTGCATCCGCGCCGGTTATGGACACTTTTCCGCACGCGTTTAGGCCAAGGCATTCATCGCAGCAAAGGCTTTCTCTGGATGGCCTCTCGTGATGATCAAGTGCTGCTGTGGAACCAGGCAGCAGGCAGCATCGACCTTGAACTTCTTGCGTATTGGAAGGCGGCCATCGTCAAAGATCCTTTGGGTAAACTGCAGCCAGAAGAGATCATAGAGTTGCAATCACAACTGGCCTCCATGCATCCCGAATTTGGAGATCGCCTCAATGAACTGACAGTCATCGGCACAGCTCATGATCGGGAACTGTTCGTGAAAGAATTGCAGGCCTGCTTCTGCACGCCGGACGAAATCAAGCGCTGGCAATCGGGTGGCAGCTTTGATGATCCTTGGCCCAAGGAATTGCGCAAAGTGAGTTAATTGTTTTTAGCTTCAGCCTTTTGCACGATGTTCTTCCCAGCCTCGATGATTTTTGTTCGTAGGCTCTCCAGGCAGGATTTCCAGGTAGCTCGACTGACGGGGACATAGCGCTCACTGCCGTCGGGGAAAGAGCGAGTTTCGAAAATGTTGCTCGGCTGCTGAATGATCTCATCGTAGAGACCATGGATGAAAAATGTCCGAGCATCAGCACCATCCGGCCATGGGCTGGGGCGTCCTTGGGCCTCTTCTATCGCGGCCTCCAGAGCACTGAGGATTTCAATGGGATTGAGCGTGAGTTTCAGAGGTTTCCCAGATTCCAGGTAGTCGGCGATCACGGCTTGTAGCTTCTGCACAACCTCGCTGATCTGGCTTTTGTCCACCGCACCTTTTCCGTCGATGAGCCTTTGCAGCTCGCGCTCCGTTTTCACGGCGCTGATAACAGCCTCGGGCGCGCCTTCAACGTGGCGCAGATCAATTTCGCGGTGGGGTCGGGTGGACATAATGGCTGCTGCTTTTAGCAAACTTTTAGCTCCGTTGCCAGCTCAGCACTCTGATGAACGTGATTTTAAACTAGGAGGCCAACTGCCTTACCTAGCCTTGAAATGCGAGTGATATAAGTGCAGAAGAATCGGCAGAATATGAGTCAAACAATCCGCCCATGGTATTGGCCCGCAAGAGGACAGCCTGAACGAACTGAACCCTTCACCTGGATTGTCGAAGGCGTCATCGCGGCGTCTTGGTGGCCTGATCCGTATGTCTTCGACATTTACGACGAACAAAACATCCGCGCCGTCGTCAATTGCTGTGAGTTCGACAATCGCCAGGATGTGCCGAGCCAGTTCGACTACTATCACATCAACGTGCCCGACTACGGCGTGCCGACCGATGCGCAGATCGAGCAGTTCGTGAGCTTGATGGACCAGCACCATGCAGCCCGCGAGGCAGTCGTGGTACATTGTGTTGCTGGCTGCGGAAGGACAGGGCAGTTCATCGTCGCCTGGTGCGCTAAGGCTGGATTCATTCCCGCCAAAATCGATCCTGTGCAATGGATTCGAGCCCGCAGAAAGTGTTGTCTGGAAACCAGTGAGCAAACTAACTGCGCCAAGCGGTGGATGAACAAATATCGATAGCACTGAACCCAAGGCTGCCCGGGATCTTTGTTTCACCCTGAGAGTTGACCTGTTGCTTCGCCATGATAGCGATGAGTTATGCGTCTTATCTCAGGCAGTGCGGGTGGTATCCCGCTGGAAGTCCCCAAGTCCGTCACTCGTCCCACTCAGGATCGGGTGCGACAGGCGGTGTTTAATATGCTCGGCGATCTGATCGATGGGGCACATGTGCTGGATGTCTTTGCTGGATCTGGGGCGCTGGGGCTGGAATGTTTGAGCCGAGGCGCAGCCAGCGCTTTGCTGGTGGATCAGGATCGCGGAGCCTGTGAGGTGATGAAAAAGAACATCGCTAAAACGCGGCTCGAAGGGGCCAATGTGCGCCAGTCAGATGTTTTTAAAATCCTTCCGCAACTCATCAGTGCAGGGCAATTGTTTGATCTGGTTTTTGCGGACCCACCGTATGCTCACAAGCTGACCGATGTGAATTTGAGTGTGAAGTTAGCGGCTGATCCTGATTTCTTTAAAGTCGTGGCCCCGGGCGGCAGCGTCGTGCTGGAATGTATGGTGACAAAAGGTGGCAGCACTTCATGGTTGCCCTGGGAAGTGGTGCGAGATCGTGAGTATGGTTCCACACGCATTCTGTGGCTGCGCAAGCCGCTCTAGCTCTCTGGTCACGATGTCGAAACTTTTCAGTCTTCTTCTTTATAATCTCCTCCTGCCTGTGGGGCTGATCTTCATGCTTCCAGGAGCTGTGCGTAAAATGCGTGCTCGTGGCGGGCGCTGGTCTGATTTGGCTCAGCGTTTTGGGTTTCTGCCCAAAGCGAAGCGGCAAGAGATAGCTCAATTAGCCGTCGGAAGAGATCGTCTATGGCTGCATGCCGTGAGCGTCGGTGAGGTCGGCATTGCCACGAAACTGATAGCGCGGATGTTGAAGGATCTCCCCCGCTTGGGTTTTGTTTTAACCACGAGCACTCCGACTGGTTATGCCATGGCTGAGGAGTTTTCAGCCAAGCAAAACGGTCGTGTGGTGGTGCTCTATTCACCGGTTGATCTACCGTGGGTTGGCAGTCGGTTTTTAGCGCAGCTCCGACCTGCACAGATCGTGCTGATCGAGGCCGAACTCTGGCCCAATATGGTGGCTTCAGCAAAGAAACGGGGGATTTCTGTGTCCATGGTCAATGCTCGCCTTTCCGCTAGATCAGAGCGGCGTTTTCAAAAGTTCGGGTTCTTCATTCGACCCGTCTTCGCCATGCTTGATCAGGTCCTTGTGCAGGAACAGGAAGATATCCCACGTTTTGCAGGTCTTGGTGTCGATCCCGCCAAGATCCACCACACAGGCAGCATTAAATTTGATCCGCAAGGTGCCGCTGTCGATGAGGTGCAGTTGGCGCAACTGCGTCACGTTTTGCAGCAGGCCGGCATTGCAGAAACGCAGCCTATTTTGCTGCTGGCCAGCACTCATGCGGGTGAGGAGATTCTACTGGCACGAGTGGCGCTGAATTTGAAAGCGATTTACCCTGATCTAGCGCTCTTGATTGTGCCGCGCCATGTCGAGCGTGCAGCTGTGATTCTGGAAGAATGTCGTTCTTTAGGCATTGAAGCCCAACTGCGTTCGCAGCTCCTCTCAGCAGAACCTAGAAAGATGAAAACGTTGCTGATCGACACCACCGGTGAGCTGCGGGCTTGGCAGTGCTTGGCCACTCTGGTCGTCGTCGGCAAAAGCTTCTTGGCCGAAGGGGGGCAAAATCCTGCCGAGGCTGTCATGGCGCAAAAGCCCGTGCTCTTTGGTCCACACATGGAAAACTTCGAAGCACTGGTCGAACTGCTGCTCAAAAACAAAGGCGCAGTGCAGGTCCCTGACATCGAGTCACTCGAAGCTGAGTTAGCGGGGTTGCTGGCAGATAAGGTTCTGCGTGATGGTTTTGGCGCGGCTGGTTATCAGGCGCTAGCTGCCCACGAGGGGGCGACCCTCCGGACAGTGAGCCGTCTTTTTCCAAATGAAGGTGCAATAATTTCATCTTTCCACTTGCAGAAAGAGCCTCCTGTGGCAGACTCGCGCCCCGTTCAAAACGAGACCCCTTCGTCTAGCGGTTAGGACACGTCCCTTTCACGGATGCGACAGGAGTTCGATTCTCCTAGGGGTCGCCATTTGAAGGCAGCAAGTAGCTGCCCCATCCACCTCAGGATGATTCAAACTTTTGTTTTAACGGCTTTCCATCCACGGAGTTTGCGGTTCTCCACGCATTTCTTTGTAGTTGTTCCAAGCGAACATGCCAAAGAACGCCACCGAGATGATGCCGAAGTGATTCAGCGCATAGAACGCCATCCCTGCAGAGCAGATCATGCTGAGGGTGAGTGCAGACTTCAGACGAGCTGGGCCAAACAGTGCGCGGGAGATATGACCACCATCCAGCGGAATGATGGGGAGTAGATTCAGCAGTGCCCAAAAGATGCTGATCTCTTTAAAAGAAATGAGCGCCGTGCGCAGAACGCCGCGCTCAAGGTTCCAGGCATCCAGAACCCACCACGTGACGACCGCAGCGGCCAATTGGGCGAAGGGACCTGCTGCGCTGACAAAGATGTCCTCTTGGCGTGATAGCCAGCGACTGCCGCGTGCAAAGCCACCGAAGCCATGCAGCATGATGCCCACTTGGCGGTCACCATAGTGACGCATGGTCAGCGCGTGTCCCAGTTCATGAATCAGCACCGAGGCGGCGGCTACGATCACAAAAGCCACGAGGTTCCGAATCGCCTCAGGACTGCTGGCGCCGTTGGCTCCGCCTAAAAGCGCAGCAGTGAGCCAAAAAATCCAGTGGATGACAATCGGGAAACCGAGGAATTGAAAGCGGATCATAAGAGTCGTTCACTGTGCGCTGTCAGAACCATGTCACAAGGATCAATTCAGCCTCTTCTGTCTCTCTTTAGATGTCACAGATGAAACGTTTTCTTCCTTCTCTGGCAATGGTTGGTATAGCGTGCCATAAAGTCTTTCCATGCCACTGAACGTTCGACTCTTTATCTGGTTCCGCCTGTTGTTTAACTGCCGGTTCTATTACCCGATCTTCACGATTCTATTCTTGGATCTTGGTCTAAGTATTGGCGAGTTTGCTACGCTGAATGTCATTTGGGCTATTACGATTGTTCTTCTAGAAGTGCCTTCTGGCGCCTTAGCGGATCAGTTTGGTCGCCGGCGGCTCGTGGTGATTGCAGGTTGGCTGATGGTTGCCGAGATGGCTGTGCTCTGCCTGATGCCAGTCGGTAATCATGAGGCGGTTTTGTGGCTTTTTGTTCTGAATCGTATTCTCAGTGGTGCTTCTGAGGCCTGCGCTAGCGGCGCGGACGAGGCGCTGGCCTATGATTCGCTTGCAGAGGCGGAGCGCACGACCCTGTGGCCAAAAGTGATGGCAAAGCTGAGTCGAGCCATGGCGGTCGGTTTCATCATCTCCTCCATCAGTGGTTCTGTGCTTTACGATCATTCACGCGTGACCGCACTGCTGAATTGGATCGGCGTTTCTGGCGTGGACCGTGCCGTAACCATGAAGATTCCCTTGCTCTTGAATTTTCTCACTGGCATTGCCTGCCTCGTCGTTTGTTTACGGATGGCCGAGCTGCCTGCTGCAGGCAGCTCGCATAAAGCGCCGGGCAACTGGCTTTCTCGCAGTCGTGTGGCCTTTTTGGGTATTGCGGAGACCGCACGCTGGGTTTGGCGCACGCCAGCGGCTGTGACCATTCTCTTACTTGGTGTGGTCTTTGACAGCGTGATTCGGGTCTTCCTCACGGTGGCCAGTAATTTCTATCGTCTGGTCGGTATCGAAGAGGCTTGGTATGGCGTGATCGGCACGGTGGTTTCAATGCTTGGATTGATCACCGCCGGCCTGATGGAGCGCTGTTCCGACCGCTGGTCCTTGGCGCGGAATTTCACCTGGCTGGCTGTGGTCGTCTTCGCCAGTTTGCAAGCGGCAGCGCATCCACAGGCGGGGTGGCTGGGTGTGGCTCTAATCATGCCACTGATGCTCGGCATGAGGTTCCTGCATTTTTTCCTTTCGCACTCCTTGAATGCAGTCGTGGATTCCAGTCGTCGTGCCACAGCCCTGAGCTTTCGTGGCTTAACGATGAATCTAGCCTATGGCGTGATGACCCTGCTTTTTGGTTGGCACACGCATTGGCTTTCTAAGCAGTTGAGTATTCCAGCAGAGGATTCACGTGTGTTTGCCGCCAGCCTGGCCTGGTGGCCTTGGTGGTTTGCAGGAACGCTTGGCGCAGCGCTTCTCTTCATGAAGCTGCGTAGGAGGTGAGTCTCGCCGTTTGGGGGCCGTTTCACCTCCCGACTAACTTGCCCTAGAGTTACGCGAAGTTTCGCCCGCCATGGATGGTATGAGACTGTTCGTGATTCGAGTTTCTAACCACAGGATTAACAGGAAAACAGGATTAACAGGAATGGGTTCTGACCTGTAAATCATGCCTTTCTGTTTTCCTGTAAAATGGAGTCTCCAGTTGCTTTGTTGTCTCCGACTCATACGGCCAAAGTGACTCTTCGTTGCACATCCCACGCCCCGTGGATTGTCTGCTAGATTCAGGAATGGCTGGCCGCCGATTTGCATCCGTCATTGATTCCACAAGGCTTTTCGCCTCTCGGGCAGTGTCACCCAAGACACAGCCGCTTCGAGTCGAAGAAGCCTTGTGAAACCAAGCCCTGGCGTAACTCAACGATCTTCCATTCCCGATCTAGGTTTAATGCAAAACGCGGATGCCTTTCGACATCCGCGTTGAGTGATTGATGATGAGACAGACGATTACTCGGCAGCGACTTCTTTAGCTTTTTTGGTAGCGCGCTTTTTCGGAGCAGCAGCTTCTTCAGCTGAAGCTTCGGCTTCAACTGGGGTCACTTCAGCTTCGATGGCCTGGGTGGTTTGTGGCACGTAAGCGTCCACCCACTCGATGAAAGCCATCGGGGCAGAGTCACTGCGGCGTTGACCGAGCTTGGTGATGCGCGTGTAGCCGCCTTTGCGATCTTTGGAGGCGACGGAGATCTCCTCAAACAGTTGCTTCACCGTAGCTGGATGACGCAGTGAGGAAACAGCCGTACGGCGTGCATGGAGATCTCCACGCTTACCGAGGGTGACCATCTTCTCTGCGAGAGGGCGCACGGCTTTGGCCTTAGCCAAGGTGGTGCGAATGCGGCGGTGCTCGATGAGAGCACACACGAGGTTTGCCAACAGAGCTTTCCGGTGGGAGGCTTTGCGCTGGAGTTTGGGAACTTTTCTTCCGTGGTTCATAACTTCTTTTTCTGTCTAGGGGGATGGATCGTCAGGGATTATTCGTCGTCGTCGCCATCTGGGATGTGGCTGTCGATGAGGTTGGCAAAGCCGGCTGCATCGGCGTCTTCGTCTTCGTCGTCGATGATGCTACCACCACGGGCGAGGAGGGATACTCCACCTGGGTTGGCTTCAAGCAGCGCGGCGTCGAACTTCATGCCGAGAGACAAACCAAGCTCGGAGAGCTTTTCTTTGATCTCGGTGAGGGACTTCTTGCCGAAGTTGCGATAACGCAGCATTTCAGCTTCACTCTTCATCGCGAGCTGTCCGACGCTCGTGATATTAGCGTTGTTCAGGCAGTTAGCAGCGCGGACGGAGAGTTCGATCTCGTTTACGCTCATGTTGAGCAGCTTGCGGAGTTCGCTATTTTCTTCGGTCTGGGCTTCTGGAGCAGCTTCGAATTCGATGGCCTTGTCGTCATAGTTAACGAAGACGTCGAGGTGGTGGCGCAGGATAGCGGCAGATTGCAGGACGGCATCGCTCGGGGCGACGCGGCCATCGGTCCAAACGTCGAGCACGAGTTTGTCGTAGTCGGTGTTTTGGCCCACACGGGTATTTTCTACCGCATACTTGACGCGGGTCACTGGGCTGTAAATGGAGTCGATCGGGATAACGCCGATTGGAGTATCAGCGCGCTTGTTTTCTTCCCAGGTGGAGAAGCCACGGCCAACACGCACTTCGAACTCGCATTCAAACTTGGCTTTGCGGTCCAGTGTGCAGATCAGGAGATCCTTGTTGATGACTTCGTAGTGGTTGTCATCCTTGATGTCGCCTGCAGTGACAGCACCTTCTTTATCGACGGTGATGGAGAGAAGACGTGGCTCTTTGGCTTCACTGTGGTGCTTGAATTTGACCTTCTTCAGGTTCAAAACGATCTGCACCACGTCTTCGAGCACGCCAGGGAGCGTGGAGAATTCATGCTCAGCGCCGCGAATCTTCACGGAAGTGATGGCTGCGCCTTCCAGAGAGGAAAGGAGGACACGGCGGAGGGAGTTCCCAATGGTGTGACCGTAGCCTTTATCAAAAGGTTCTGCGGTGAACTGGGCGTAGTTATCGGTGGCGGTAGCCTCGTTGCGGACGAGGCGATTCGGCATTTCGAATCGTGCTAAGCGTACTGACATGTGTGTTTCTAAGGTGACCGGGTTACCTTCAGACGAGCTGTCCACTGACTCGAAGAATCAACAGACCTGAAGACCGACGGCGAATTTCTGAAATGGCTCGCGAGGGGTGGAGACTATGGAAGCCTCTTTCTAGATTGCAAGTGCCGTTTTATCTCAAAATTGAGAATTTCAGGGCTGTTTGGCTTGTTGTAGGACAAAATCGACCAGCTCTCGGCACTCGAAGAACGACGGGCCGACCTTGTGACCTTCGCCGGGGACGATCTTCACGCCAAAGGAACCACCGGCAGCCTCATAACGCTGTTTAAGCAGCTTCGTATTCAAATCATACGGCACTACGACATCGCTATCGCCATGCACAGCGAACATCGGCACCTTGTTCTCCAGCAATCCATCCAAATTGTCGGTAGGATTGAATTCGCTGAGCTTGGCGACGAGTTCAGGCTCAGTCATTGCGAAGTCGGCAAGCGTCTGTGCCTTCGAGTTCTTCAGTGGCCAGCTCGCCAGATTGCACACGGGATAGATGCCGACCCAAGCCTTCACTTTGTCGGGATTCCGAAACGCCCACGCCAAGGTCATCATGCCACCGCGACTTTGGCCCAGCAGGATTGGTTTCGGCGAAAAACCGCGCTTCACCATCGCATCGTAAAAGAGCGTGAACTTTGCCGTGCTGGTCGGCGAGCCGCGCACCTCGCCCAAATCAAAGCCTGCGATGCTGATGCCAGCCTTCATAAAGGTTTCAAAATAGCCCTTCCGCTCACCGAAAGCCAAACTCCGCAGAGTCGGCGCATACCAAAGCCAAGGCTTGCCCTCCGCAGTTTTCGAGGGTGCATAGACAAAAGCTTTGTTGCTACCGATGTCAAAAGTCTCGGCTGTTTTAGGCTTCGCGTCTTGGGCCGTGATGGGCAGAACCAAGCAGTTAAAAAGGAAGAGAAGCGCGCGTGTTTTCATGGCTAAGATTACGCCTGGCCTGCAAAAGTCTTCCTATTGGCTAAATGAATAACCCGAGAATCGGAGGCGGACGCCCACTTTTGTTCATGGGCGTTCGAGCTGAAATGTTGTTCACGAATCCTGTGACAGTAAAAGTAGCTATCTGAGCTTTTATCATGACGATTTACACGGTTAGGCATAGTCGAAGATCGAGTATGATCATCCGCGAAACCGGCACGACGGGGCCTGCATGATTGTCGATGAGTTGACGAAAACCGAGGGTTTGATGGAGTTGTTCACCGAGGTGGAAGTGCAACGGATTCGTTATCCAGCCATTGATTCGTTTTTCTTCGTGAACGGGTGCTGGAAATTACCCGCGCGTCCGAAAAGGCGACGTTGCGGCATCAAGCGCTGAGCAGGATTGCCCAGAAGTCGTGATAAGTTTTGAAAATCATGGCTTGCCCAGCGGTGGCAGGGTCGTGGGAAGTCGGCTGGCAGTGGATCAGTCATTTCGTTACCACTTCGGAGGACTCCGAGCGATTCATTTTAGCGACGACGCCTGCTCAACAGAGCGATCAAACCCAATGCGAAGAGCAGCGCACGCGTCGGTTCAGGCACGACGACTACAGAGATGGTTCCTGCAGTATAGAGTTTGCTCAGATCCCAGCCCAGCGTTCCGGTTAGCGTCGGTAGCTCCAATAGCGCGGTATCAAAAGTTCCTGTCGGTGCTGTGCCGGCTAGAGCATACCAGTCCAACAACTGCCAGCTATCGTTGGCTGCAAACCCTGTCATAGCGCTGTTTACTTTCAATTTAACACCGGTGCTGATGTCGAAAAGGCCACCTGTGCGGAAGAGATCGGCTGCGGCAAGATTGCCCGTCTGATTCCCCTGACCTGCGCCTGAAAAAAGATCAAACTCCAAGGTGCTGCCACTCTGGAAAAAGGTGGTGATGCTGCCATTGGCTGGGGTGAAGGTCAGGATCTTTCCAGTCGTGTCACCAGAGACATTTCCCACACTCACTTTGGCTCCGCTGCTAATGGTCACAGTGCCACCTGATGCTGGCTGGATGAATCCCGTGCCAAGAATCACGCTGCCAGAGTTTGCCTGCACATTGCCAGTGCTCGTCGCAGACCCCGTGGTGTTTGTAACAACCAACTTACCGCCATTGTTGACGGTGGTAGGACCGTTGTAGGTGTTGGCGTTGGCAAGCGTCACCGTGGTATCTTCGATCACGAGATCTGAGTTGGCAGACGCGCCTGTGATGACGCTGCCAACTTTAATCGGCTGTGTGCCGCTGAAGGTGAGCGTGCTGCCGTCCTTTGAAATCGGTCCTGTGAGTATCAGTTCGCCTGAACCGCTGTTCTGAACAGTGCCTGTGCTGCCAGTGGCGACGGTGATGCCACGGTCCCAGCTCGCGTCGACACCTGTGTAGGTGAGCCGTCCTCCTGAGGAGAGGGTAACAGGTGTGGTAGCCTGGCCGAGCGGCTGTGGCGTGCTGCTGGAGCCAACCGCGTTCACCGAAAGTGTGCCGCCGGTCACCTTGACGTCCCCAGTGAATGTGTTGGCTCCAGTCACTGTCGTGGTTCCCGCACCTGCCTGTGTGAGCGATCCTGTGCCACTGATTTGCGCTGTGATGGAGAAGGCGTCGTCCCGACTCACTGAGAGGATACTGTCGATCTGGATGGGACTTGTGCTGCCCAGTATTCCGGCGGTGCTACCGCTAGCCACTTGCAGAGTTCCGCCGGTGTCGTCCCAAGCCCAGTCGTGGATCACCGCTCCCGGCTCGTTGGCGGTGAGGGTGAGGCGCATGTAGCCGTAGAAGGGGCTACTGAGGTTGTTCCTAGTGAATCTAAAGCCAAGGTAGCCTTCGACGCCCTCTTTGAAGTTGCCGGTGGCTCCGAGGTGGTCGCTGGAGCCGGTTTCGCCAGTAGAAAAGGATAAGGTGTTGTCGATGAGGTCGCCGACGCCGAAGAGGCGGATGGTGTCCATGTTGCCGGTGCCCATGCGGGCGGGCTGAAAGGCGTCGCTCCCGCCGATGCCGATGCCGCCGAAAAAGAAGTTCAGGTCCCAGCCGGTGATGGTGGAGGTGCTGGTGGCTCCGGTATCGATGTCGAGGTAGATGCCGTCGAAAGTGGTGGGGATGGCGATGTTTCGCAGACCGCTGTAGATGATGGCGCTTTGCGCGGAATAAGGAATGACGAAGAACAGAATAACCAGCAAGACGCTGCGCCTGAGGCGGCTGGCCACACTTGGTAATCTCTCGTTCTGGCAGACGAGTGGATGCGGCGCAGTGTCAACGCATTTGCCAAAATGCGGGCGTTTTGCATGCGTCATATCCTTTGAGTGTTTTTTCATGGCAGGCTCACGGCGACGCGGAAGAAACGGGCTTTTTTACCATTGACAAAGAACGGGTAAGGCACAGTGACAGCTTCGGTCTCAGCGTCCGAGGCGACGACCGTGGGCGTGGCGCTGCTGCTCTGCCAGGTGGTGAGATCGCCGCTAAACTGCACTTGATAGAGGAGTCCGGCGGCGAGGTGGTTTTTCCGGCGGATAAAGGCAGCGCGGAAATCGACGCCACCGGGGATGTTTCGCAGGCTGACGGTGGGCAGGCCACGCTGGCTGACGAGTCCGGCGGCGTAGGCGAGGCTGCCTTGGCTGTTTTCCGTGGGATCGGTGCCAAAGGCGAATTCTTGGAGGTTGGTCAGGCCGTCGCTGTCGAAATTGTCATTCGGGCCAGTGTTCAGGCCGTTTTGGCCAAAGTATTGCACCTGCCAAATATCGGACAGGCCGTCGGCGGCGTAGCGGCCGAAGTTGTCGGCGATGGTTTCGAGCACGGTGAGACTCAGCCCATCAGAAAAGTTTCTCGAGACCACCTGGACCAATGCGGAGGTGTCTTGATAAACCAAGTTCGCCGTGGCCAAGCCCAAGGAGTCGATGCCGGCAAGCGGGCCACTTTGCACCGACCAAGTCAAATCATTGGCTGATAAAACGGCCTTGCTGGCATCATCGTAAATGGCAGAAACCGTTAGCTGAAGCGTCCCGCTTTCTTGGATCGTCATGGGTGACGAAGGCTCGTCGATGGCAATGCTCACGAGGTCTAGGAGCTGACCCGCATAGCCGCTGCGCAAGGCGTAATTTGCCGATGCGCCCGCAGCGCCGGGTGCGGCGGATGCGTTGATCGTGTAGTCCGCGCTGGAGGCAGTCGCGCCACCACTGTCAATTGCGGTGGGATCGATGGAGTAATCCGCACTCCTCCCGGCCCAAGCCGCAAGCGGTAGCAGGAAGAGAAAACCCATGCGTGTGACGATGGCCATTTACTTGTTCTTGAGGATTTCTTCCAGCTTGCGAAGGCGTTGCTCTTGATCGTCGAGTTTCTTTTTGAGCAAACGATTCTCGCGATGCAGCTCCTGAATGGCCGCGGCACTGTAGATCGTCAGTGGATAGGTATCCACCTGCAGGATCTCGGAACCGTCCGGCAGGGTCTCACCACTGCTTTCCACTTCATCGGGAAAGACCTGTTGGAACTCCTGGGCGATCACGTTCGGGTAGCGACGATTCTTGATCTCGGGGTGGGCCTCAAGATAGGCGTCGGTGTAGCGGAAATCGACCAGACGCACCTTGTCGAGTTTGTCCAAAGCTCCGGTGA